>JAZFPW010000261.1:0-2598 GCA_036444815.1 Gammaproteobacteria bacterium | reverse complement strand
GCGAGCATCGCCGCCAGCGCGACCCGCTGTTTTTCACCCCCCGACAAGCGGAGCGTCTCGCGTTGCCGAAACCCGTCGAGCCCAACCAGGTCGAGCGCGTAGTCGATGCGGCGGTGGATCTCGGCCGGCTCGAATCGATAGTTCTCGAGTGCGAACCCGACCTCTTCCTCGACCGTGAGGGTCACAATCTGATCCTCGGGATTCTGGAACAGCATATTGATCAGCCTGAACCGCTCGGCCGCATCGAGTTCGCGGCGATTGATGAGTCCACGGTCGGGATGATTGATCATCAGCCGTCCCTGATTCCGGCCGCCGAAGTAGTTGGGGTAGATACCGACGAGATTCAGGGCGAGCGTGCTTTTACCCGAGCCGCTGCGGCCGAGGATCAATACGAACGAGCCGGCCTGGATCTCGAACGAGACGTCGACGAGGGCAGGAGGGGCTTCGGGACGGCCGGGCGGGGGCTTGAACCAGAAACTGTAGTCCTCGACGACGAGGGCGGGTAGGTTCACGCGTGGTCGCCCCGACCTCCGCCTCGGGCGGGCGGGCTGTCGAGCGACGGCACGCCGGCGTTCTCGAGTCCGCGCCCCAAGTGCCAGGCGACAACGCCCCAGAGCAAGCCGCCGAGGGCGGCAACGGTCATCGAGATGAGCGCCCACGTCGCGCCGTTGACCAGTTGGAATCCGCCCTGGCCGATGAACATCGCGCACTGATTGGCGACGGCCGTCACCGCTACCGCCAGCGCGAACAGTAGCCGGCCGCCCCGCCAGCGCATGAGAACGATCACGGCTGTACCGAAGGCGGCCGGAAACAGCCCGTAGAACATCAGTACCGGGCCGTCGGGATCGCCGGCGAACCAGCGCACGAGTGCAGTGACGCTGACCGCAAGAATGACGATCATCGCGCGTTTGCGCAGGTACACACCCGCGTAGAACAGAATCCACGTCGTGCCGTTATAGAACGCGTAGATCACGAAGCCGATCGGCCCCGTCGCCCAGACAGTCCGCTCAAGGAGGCCGAGGAGCCCGACGATCTCGATTACGGCTTGGATTACACCGAGCAATACCGCGACCACGATGTCCATCGTGTCGACCTTGAAATCCTCACGGAACTTATAGGGACTACTCATCGACGCGGATCCTATCTGAGTCACGGTCAGCCTCCTGATGCTGCGCGGGAGAGAAGTTTACTTTCTTTTGTTTAGCCGTAGTATCCAGACTGAATCAAACGACAAGAATCGGTTGGAGGAAGCCCATGTCAGATTCCTACGAGTCGATCGAGAACCGACGACAGTTTCTACGCTTCCTGGCGGGGACGCCGCTGTTCGCGGGCTCCGCGATGCTGCCATTGTTGGCTCAGAAGCTCTGGGCGGCGGACGAGCTTCCGGCGGAGCTCATTATGGCAGCAGAGGATGCGTTAAACGTGTTCGACTTTCATCCCGTCGCGAAGACGAAGTTATCGCCGGCGCATTACGGATACACGGTTTCCGGCACGGACGGCGATGAGACGCTATTGGCGAACCGGGAGGGGTTCGAGCGGTTTCGCATACGGGTGCGTCGACTCGTGGATATCCGCAATGCCGACACGTCGACCGAGGTCTTCGGTACGCGCTGGGCGTCGCCGATCGCGCTGGCGCCCGTGGGCGGTCAGAGAAAGTACCATCCGGAAGGTGAGGTTGCGGTCGCGCGTGCCGCCGGCCAGGGCGCGCACACACAGATTCTCTCGACGGCGACGTCGCGTTCCGTCGAGGACGTGACGGCTGCGAGGGGTGCGCCGATCTGGTATCAGCTCTATCCCACCAACTACTGGCACGTGGCCGAGACGATGGTGAAACGCGCCGAGCAAGCGGGTTGTCCGGTCGTGGCACTCACCGTGGACCGGGCGTCGCCGCGCAACATGGAGACGTTCGAGCGTTACGTGCGGACGGACACGGCCGATTGTTCGGTCTGCCATGTCGTGAACGGCACTGTCGAGCAACGGATGCGTACCAAGCCCATGTATGACGGTATCGATCTAAGCGAGGTGACGAGTACGCAGGCTTCCGGGCTTACCTGGGACTTCGTGGAGCGCCTGAAATCCGTTACTTCCATGCGAGTCGTCTTGAAAGGCATCGTCACATCGCAAGACGCCGCGTTGTGCCTGCAGCACGGCGTCGACGGCATCATCGTGTCGAACCACGGCGGTCGAGCGGAAGCGAGCGGCCGCTCGACGATCGAGAGTCTGCCGGAGATCGTCGAGACTGTCGGGGGACGCATCCCGGTGCTTATCGATAGCGGCTTCCGCCGTGGTACGGATATCTTCAAGGCGCTGGCGCTCGGTGCGGACGCCGTGTGCGTCGGCCGACCTTATATCTGGGGCCTCTCGTCATTCGGCCAGGCCGGGGTAGAGAAAGTCATGGATATTCTGAGGACGGAGTTCCGTCGTGTCATGATGGAAGCTGGCGTCACGTCGGTCGCCGAGATCGATAGTTCCTACGTGGAGCGGGCCTGAGCACGGCGACCGCTAGGTAGCAATACGCGGGCTTGCCGGCCTGCGGCGACTACGCCCGCACGATTCGGTAGACGAACGCGGGCGGCACGTTGAACGGCGTGAATTTCA
>JAZFPW010000260.1:0-3351 GCA_036444815.1 Gammaproteobacteria bacterium | reverse complement strand
ATGATCGTGGCCTCGTCACGAATCTCGGCCGAGTATCCCGTGAGCTCAGACATGCTCGCCCGCTCGGCCAGTTGAGTGCTTTCCAGAATCCGCTCCTCCCGAGGGATGGATTCAGCCTGACCCGCCTCAACCGCGGACAACACCAACACCGCATAGTCACCGCTAGCGACAGGCACTAACTCCGTGATCTCGGCGCCGTCCTGAGGCTTGGCCAAACGAAACGCGGTAGCGAGTACTTCCGTCGGGACTTGCCCATCGGTACGCTCGACCCAGGCGACCGCGGTCCAGGCGCCGCCGTGCTGTTGCGCCAAGGCCTCGATGTCCTCCGCCTGCCCGAGTTCTGCTAGAAAATCGGCTGAAGCCGCCTCAGCAAGCCGCTGCGCCGCTGCGCGGACCAGTTCCTGCTCGACCTCCTCCCGGACGACTTCCAGTGGCTGCTCCGCCGGCGGATGGTGGTCGCTGACGCGCAAGACCACAACATGATCGTCCGCGAGCTCGATCGGCCCGCTGTTCTCTCGCTGCCCGAGCGTCTCGGGGCTGAACGCAGCCTGGACGACCGGCGCGCTGACCGGGAATGGGCTCGTCGTGCCATCGTGAGTGAAACCGGAAAATGTTTGCAGCGGAAGATCCATCTGCGTCGCTACCGTGGCGAGCTCGTCGAACGAATCGAATGCGCGATCGGCCAACTCGCTAGCTTGATTGTAGAAGAGTTCCTCGGCGCGCCGAATTCGGAAGTTGCCCGCGAGTTCGTCTCGAACCGACTCGAAGGTCCTGATCTCCCCGGGCCTGATGTCGTCCAGGCGGATGATGTGATAGCCGAAACCGGTCTCGACCGGGCCTTCGACAGCGCCGACTTCCATCGAGAATAACGTGTCCTCGAAAGGCCCGACCAACAGTCCTTTGCTGACCCAGCCGAGGTCACCACCCTGGCCGCTGGTCCCGGCATCTTCGGAGAACTCGGCTACCAGCGCCTCGAAGTCCTCTCCCTCCCCCAGTCGCGTTAGGACGGCCGAGGCAATCGCTTCGGCGTCTTCGGTATCCAGGCCGATCAGGATATGTCTTGCCTGGCGTTCCTCCTCCGTCTGGTAGAGATACCTCTCGTCCTCGTAGTACGCCTCGAGCTCCTCTTCGGTCACGACGACGTCGGCGGCGAGCTCGACGCCTTGGAGTTCGATGTACTCGAGGTCCACGCTTTCTTCACTGTAGTACGCGGCCTTATTCGCTTCGTAATGTGCCAGGATCGCCGCTTCGTCGACCGTCGCCTGGTCCAGGAAATCGTCGACCGCAAACAGCGCGTAAGCGATCTCCCGACGCTGTTTGTACAGCTCGACATAGCGGAAATATTCCTCGGCCGTATAGAAACCCGAGATCATGATCCCGCCTTGTAGTTCGAGGAGCGAGAGTTGTTCGCGCTGCAGCGCTTCGAACCCGGCTGGCGTGAGACCGAGGTTCAGCAACGATGCCCGGTAGACGTCCAACGAAAACTCTCCACCGACTTGAAATTCCGGCCGCCCGCGAATCGCCGCCGTCAAACGTTCATCGGACACCCGGTAGCCGGCCGACTCCACCTGTTGCAGTAGCGCCTCACTGCGAATCAGCCGCTCCAAGACCGCTCGTCTCAGCTCGCGCTGCAAGTCATCGGTGATCTCGAGCCGGTACAGTTCCTGATACTGTGCCTGCTGATTCTGCAGGTCGCGCTCGAACTCGAGCAGCGGTATCTCGTTGCCGTTGACTTTCGCCGCGAACGTCGTGCCGGATAGCGTGAAGTCGACGCCCCAGAATACAAAGGCGACGGCGATTAGAGCCATAATAGCCCCGGCGACCCATCGCCCGATTCCGTCACTGATCGCTTGCAGCATGATGCTCTGAATTCACTAACAGCAAATAACTAACCAAGAAAAAGGGACAGATCTATCTTCGCGAGAAAATAAATCCGTCCCGTCTATGTGGCGGAGTGGACGGGACTCGAACCCGCGACCCCCGGCGTGACAGGCCGGTATTCTAACCAGCTGAACTACCACTCCGGCTGTACTGCTTGGTGGGTGCTGAGGGGATCGAACCCCCGACCTTCGCCTTGTAAGGGCGACGCTCTCCCAGCTGAGCTAAGCACCCCCTGGGACAGAGCCGGCTAGTTTACGGCTTCCTTCAAAGCCTTACCAGCCTTGAACCCAGGCACATTACTGGCTTTTATCTGAATCGTCTCACCCGTTCTTGGGTTGCGTCCTGCTCGCGCCTTACGATGTTTAACGCTGAACGTCCCGAAGCCAACAATCGCGACTTGTTGTCCATTTCCCAACGAAGAACTGATGCTGTCCAGCACGGCATCGACCGCTCGACCTGCATCGGCTTTGGAAAGATTTGCTGCCCCTGCTACTGAATCGACGAGTTCCGCTTTGTTCATTCCGATCCCTTCTGTGAGTTAAATGATTTATCCCAGACGCACACCGACGCCTACCCAAATAAGAAGTGTCTGGGGGTCGATCGAGCCCGCATTGCCTCCCACTTGTGAGCGCTACGGACCCGCCAGACTGCAGAACTTATACCAAGGCGTATTTTCCAATGTCAAATAAGAGTTTCAGCGCTAGTGCGGCAGCACGGCTTTACTTTTCTCGTCGGTCTCCGATTTCGCGTCCCGCTCTGCGCTCTTGGACTCATCGTCGCTCTTCGGTGCGGGCATGTGTCGTAGCGCCAACGCTAAGACTTCATCAATCCATTTAACCGGAAGAATAGTCAACTTGTCCTTGATGTTCTTCGGTATTTCCACCAGATCCTTTTCGTTGTCGGCTGGAATCAGTACGGTCTCGATACCCCCCCTGTGGGCCGCCAACAACTTCTCCTTCAGCCCGCCGATCGGCAATACCTCACCCCGCAGCGTGATCTCTCCGGTCATCGCGACGTTCGCTCGAACCGGGATCTTGGTCAGCGCTGACACCAAGGCTGCGCACATTCCGATACCGGCCGAGGGCCCATCTTTCGGCGTTGCGCCCTCCGGGACGTGGATATGCACATCGGAAACTTGATGGAAGTCTTCGTCGATCCCCAGCACGGCGGCTCGGCTACGTACGACCGTCATCGCCGCTTGAATGGACTCCTTCATCACATCGCCCAGCTGTCCGGTGTGGATTAACTTCCCTTTACCAGGAACGATTGCGCCCTCGATCGTCAGCAACTCCCCACCAACCTCGGTCCAGGCAAGACCCGTAACCTGGCCGACCTGGTCGTTATCCTCGGCGCGGCCATAGCGGAAGCGCTGGACGCCGAGAAAGGTGTGGAGGTTACGATGGGTCACCCGCACGGTGCTCTTGCGGGGTCTCAGCAGCAGCTTCTTGACGACTTTGCGACAGATGTTGG
>JAZFPW010000259.1:0-4210 GCA_036444815.1 Gammaproteobacteria bacterium | reverse complement strand
ACGCAGGCGGTGAAGGATGAGCTGCCTTCTTCTACGGACGCGGCCCCCAGTTGGCGAGGGGGGCGAGGAGGTCCGACACGCCGACGTTGCCGTTGAAGTCCGGCGGACCGCCGGGGTCAGTGCATTCGCTGGAAGGGACGTCGACCGACCGGTGCGCACGATGCGCACCACCAAGCACGGATGTCTTGCGATCGTGGATCAGGTCTTTCCTGTCAGGTATATGGAGTATCGATGCCCCGTTGCGCGCGATCAGCACCATAGGCGGGCAACGTGGTCAAGCGTGAGTCCTCCACCGGACCGCCCATCGTGAAATGGTACATTGATTGATACTGCGGGCCGCGCAAGCCGAACACGTCGTGCACCGGATCGTCGAAATAGCAACCGATACCGGTGCTCCGAATACCCGCTGCTTCGGCCTCCAGGTAGAGCACCTGCCCGATGGCACCGGCTTCCCAGAACAGCCGACGATAGAACCACGCACCGTAGCGCTCTAACGGCTCGATGAACTCGGCGATCATGCCGAGGCTGAACGCACCGTCACCGGCGATCTCCTGTAGGCAACTTACACGCGCGGCGAGCGTCGTGCAGTTGCCGGTCTCGAGCAGATACAGGGGCAACGATGCAGGACAGCCGGGTGGTCTTTGCCATGCGAACCCGGGTTTCATCCCGCTGCGCAATGGCTCTTCCTGCTCGGGCGAGCGGACCAGGCCATAAAGCCCCGGTTCGAGGCCGGTCACGCGGTGAACGAAAAGGCCCAGGTGCACCTTTGCCGGTGGGCCGATGATGCTCCATGGCACGTTGTTTGAGCAGGGCAGGAGCCTGCCGAGGGTCGCGTAGAACTGATCTCTGGAGATTGCCGTTCTGCCATCGAGGGCAACGGCACTCCGACGTTGACGAATGATCTGGCGCGCGGAAGCGGTCGTTGCGGGCGCCACTGACCTCGCTCCACCGCGAACCGGAGATGAACCGAGATCGATGTCGGTAGCCGGCTTCACGCACGATTCCGATACGGCATCGATGAGTTCCCAGTGCACGTGAGAACGGCTGAGTCGATTGGCCTGACCTCGCCATTCGCCGGCCGCGACTTGATCGATCGCCGCGGCTGGCAGCGTGAGGGTCGGTGACCGGTTGCTCGAGGATGGGATGACTGCGAGCAACGCTTCGGGGTCTTCCATCTCCCGCTCATGGAACTGTTCGCGGCGATCCAGTCCCAGTAGCTTGGCTATGTCCACGTCGCTCATCTGGCTGATCAGGTGAACCCGCCAGCCAAGCGTGGCTCCCGAGATGCTGCAGGCGGCGAGTGCGTGGCCCATGTCCTGCTGGCAGTAGCGGTAAGCCCGTTCGCCGTATTTCCAAGCTTCGCGCCAGGTTATGGAGGACAACCCCACGAGAAAGGATCGGGGCGGGAGCCCTTTGACGAGCTGTTTCCAGACCTCGATCGAGAAGCAAGTTCTCAACTCAAGTGCGTGTTCCTTTGGGGCATAGTGGTAGATGCTCGGCGTGTCGCTTAGTCCGTCGACGGGACCAATAGCCAGATAGCCCTCGGTCGGATGCAGGTTGCCGCTCGACGGATTGCACCGGAGTGCCCACGTCGATCCCGCGGACTCTTTCCATGCCGATACGGCCAGTGACAGGTAGAAGAACTCCGAGATCGTCCGCAGACAGACTTGTTGAGGCGCGATGCGATCAAGAGCGTAGATGTCGGAGTACGGCGGCGAGCTATCTTCGTCGGTGCGCGGGAGCGGAAGAATCGGCGCGCCGACAAATCGGCGAAACGGATCCGGCTGCGTCGCCCAATCAAGGTAGCCGAGCGACCGTGCGTAGCCGTGGAAGTGGTGCTTTGTCCGATTGTGATAGGCAATCGCGCATTCGCAGGGTTCCATGTTGGAACAGGACTCCATGTCAATGAAGGCGATGCAATGAGGAGCGATGAGATCAGCCGGCCAGCCGTCGAGCGCCGCCGACGAGCAGTACGCCAATTGCCGCTCCGATTCCGGCAGTGCTCACGATCGCCATCATGACTGATACAAGATACAGGCCGATATCCGACAGGCGGGCTCTTGGTGTAGTCTGAACGAGATCCAGGCGCCGGCGCATGCGGCCGATGGTTTCGTCCAGGAGGGCGTCGCGCCACCCTTCGTGATACAGGTTCCGTGTACGCCTGCCGCGCACGAACGCTCGAAAGACCCGCCTTGGCAGGCACAACCAGCCGTAGCAGAACGCCGTGAAGTTCAACAGCCACGCGGCCCAGTATGTCGTGCAGCTCCCCCCGATCTCCCACGCTGCGATCTCGGCCTCGCCGGCAAGGTTCGTCTGGTACTCCGTGACGAGATGGTGGATGTCGTGCAGCCGCAGTGCTTGACGGCGCGCATCGAAGTTGGGGACATAGAAAGACAGGGGCAGCGGCTTGAGTGACACGCGCACCCAGCGCGCGGCTGCGCCCCCGTCCACTCCGTAGTCGTTGACTCGGTAGAACTCCTCGAGCGCCTCCCCGATGCGCCGTGCGTCTTGGTCGCGTAGTGTTTCCATGCGAGAGCCGGTGGAAGCCGGTGCCGGTCGGCGATTCTACGCCGACTGTGTCTGCTGCCGTACCGAGATGAAGAGAGCGACCGATCGCACGACATAGCCTATCAGCGGCAGATTCCATCGCCTAGCGCGGCAGTGCAGGGGTTGGGATCAGGTGGGTGGTCGAAACCTTCCTCGTTGGTCGGTCTGGTGCAGAGACAACCACCCGGTAACCCCGGCCTACGTTTCGGTCAGAGACTCAGAGACTTTCGACCCAATCCGGCGTCCACGGTCGCGCTCCCGCGCAGGCCGGTTATCTCCACCGTTCAGCGAGAGACACCGGCCGGAACCCCGAACGCTCCCAATCCTCGCCACGACGGGCCAGAATCGACAACGCCGCCGAGGTCTCTCGGCGGCGTCATTCGTGAACCGTGGGGCCGGTCGCGTTTGCAACCGACCGGGTAATAGCGGGGGTAGGATTCGAACCTACGACCTCCGGGTTATGAGCCCGACGAGCTACCAGACTGCTCTACCCCGCAGTTGAGGCTGAGACTATATCTGGCGGTCCGGCGAGGATCAAGATCAGAGCGTCTGGCGGCGGGCTCGGTGGTCACTGGAGATCCGCGACAGCACGGTGGCGAGCTCCTCGTCGACGTCGAGGAACGTCAGGCCGATCTCGTGACGGCGGAAGCCGAGGCGCCGGCTCCACGCGACCTTGGTGCGGAGCTTCAGGCTGTAGTCGCCGCCCCGTATATCGATGTCCGTGGTGCCAAGACGCGGGCGGGTGCAAAGGACCCGCATCCCGCCGGGTGACAGGTCCAGCACCGGTCCGAGACTACAGATGAGTTGCTCTTGGGGAAGGCGGCCGGGGATCCGGCGACCCTCGCGTGTGCCGATGAACCGGCTCAGTCGCACGGTGGGGTTGAACTGCATGCCTGCAACATCGTGGCAATCATGGTCTGGGATGAGCCCCGGACAGGGGCCCGCCCAAATCGGCGACTTTTGCGCGGGTGAGGCGAAACGCTTTGCAGCACCCGGTCACCGTTCAACCACGACGGGACGGATCGCCGATAAGCTGCCCCGATGGGTGCTCCCGCTTTGTCGCTTCGCGTGGATCCTGGTTGGCTGTTTATTACGGCCGGGCTGACGCTGTGCGTCGCCGGCGTCTTGATTCCGGCCCAGCGGAGCCTGCACAGTCTTCGCGGACAGCTCACGCGGATCGAGCACCTGCACACGCAGGGTCAGGACGGGATCGAGGCTCACGAGCAGTTCCTGGACCGGCTGCGTCACCGTGATCCGTCGGTGATCCGGCGGCTCGCCGCGGCACAGCTCAACCTCATGCCGGCCGGCGACACACCCGTGCTGGTCGCGAACTCCCGGCAGGCCACGGTGATGGAGTGGATCGGCCGATCCGTTGCGCCCGCAACGGTCACGGCCGCGCCACCGGCGTCGAGCTGGCTGACCCGTCTTACCGGCGACACGCGTCGCCTGTGGGTGATCGGGTTTGGCGTCCTGCTCGTCTTCGTCGGGCTCTTGGTTGACGGCCGAGAGGATCAACCAGGCGTGATCACAGACGTCGATTGGTCGGACGACACCAACGAAGAAGTCGAGGGGTGGGACGGCAACACCGGCGTTGACAAGGACAAAGAGGAAGCCGACGACCGGGAAGAGGACGGCGAAAAGGAAGAAGGCGGCGAAAAGGAAG
>JAZFPW010000258.1:0-4459 GCA_036444815.1 Gammaproteobacteria bacterium | reverse complement strand
CCGCCACGACCATGAAAGATCGTTAGCTTCACATCCATGCGACGCATGGTCTCCACGAGTTCCTGTTGCGCTTGGCGCAGCGTCCAACGAGCCGACGCCAGACCGCCGTCCTTGTTGCTGTCGGAATACCCCACCATGACCATCTGCTGCGATTGCCGCCGCTCCAAGTGCGCTCGGTAGCTGTTATCGGCGAGCAGACCCTCCATGATCGATGCAGCGTTTTCCAGGTCTTCGACGGTCTCAAACAGCGGCACGACGTCCAGCGGCACCGCGCTGCCTTTCGGTCCGAGATCGCCCCACTTGGCGAGTAGCAGGACCGACAACACGTCGTCGGGACCGTGAGTCATGCTGACGATGTAAGGGCCGATCGCGTGGGCGCCGTACTTGCGGCGGCAGTGCGCGATCGCCTGGAAGACCGCGAGTGTGCGACGCCCCTCCGATGAGAGCTTGCCCACGGGCGACTCACGCCGATTCAGCGCCTCCTTCAGTCGCGCGGTACGCTCCTCGGAGGACCAGCTGAGCCAATTGTCTTCCTGCAGGCCCTCGCCCACGACCCGGCGATGAACCAGCGCGTTCTGCCTGATGTCGAGCGTCGCGACATGAAAACCGAAGGTCTCGATTCGGCGCAGGAATCGATAGACCGCGAAGAGTCCGGCGTTATGGCCCCGATTCGCCCGCAGGCTGTCGGCGACCAGCTCGATGTCCTGGATGAATTCTTCGGGCGACTCATAAGGGAAGGCCGCGTCGTCGTAGGTCGCCTGCAGGCGTGCGGCCACCAGCCGCAGAAAGACCCGGTACGGCATCTGCCGATGCCGAGCCGGAACCGAATGCGCAGCTTTCGGGAAGTGGCCCGCGTACAGCGTGCTGCGCGTGCCTATCTCCTCGTTGAACTCCGTTCGGCTCTCGCTCTGACTCAGCTGTCTCGCTAGCGTCACACACTCGTTGTAGTACATGTCGAGAATCAGCGATCTCTGACGTGCCAGTGACTCACGAATACTCTTCGCCGTGACGTTCGGGTTGCCGTCCATGTCGCCGCCGACCCAGGAGGCGAACCGGATCAGCGTGGGCGGACGAATGCGGCTGCCGTGCTCGGGGAACACGGCCGAGATCGCTTCTTCGAGACCCTCGTAGAACGGTGGAATCATCCGGTATAGGACATCGGTCAGGAAGAACAGGACGTGCTCCGCCTCATCACCGACCCGCATCTGCGTGTCGGGGTGTTCCTCGGTCTGCCAGCCCGTCGTCATCTCCATGCGGATGCGGCCCAACAGGGCTTGCTCTTCCTGGGGCGTCATGTACGGATCGAGCATCTCGACCAGGTGTCGCGTCACGTTCTGCTGCTTCCTCAACAGCGTCCGGCGCGTTGCCTCGGTCGGATGCGCGGTGAACACCGGCTCGACCGATAGCGTACTCAATACCCTCTCTATCGACTGTGCATCGACTTTAGCTTCCTTGAGCTTGCGCAACGTATCGGTGAAGCCGAGAGGTTGTGGCGTGTCGGCATCCCGAAGGTACGCCCGGCGTCTGCGGATGCGGTGGACCTTCTCCGCCATATTGACCATCTGAAAATACGTAGAGAACGACCGAATAAAATCCCTGGCGGTCCGCGGCCTGAGCGCGGCCAGCAGCGTCGTCAGTTCCTCGAGCGCGCGATCGTCGCCCTCGTGGTGCGCTATCGAGGCCTGGCGAGCCGCCTCGACGAGATCGAACAGTGCCTCCCCGCCCTGATCCTTGACCAGTTCGCCGACGAGTCCGCCCAGGCGATGGACGTCCTCACGCAACGCCTTGTCCTTCTCGGCGAAGAAGATCTCGGCGCGGGGGATAGGCTCTGATGCGGGAATGGACATGAGACGGACACTTCGGCCGAGTCGGATTGTACCCCAGTCGATATCCGGCTACCCGGCTGCTAGTGGTCCAACAAGGCTATATTGATGGGCTCACCGATAGCCGCGGGCCTGCAGTTCGAACAGCTTCGCGTACCGGCCTTGTAAAGCGACAAGCTCGTCGTGACTACCGCGCTCGACGATCTCCCCCCGGTCCATGACGACGATCAGGTCGGCGCGCCGTACGGTCGAAAAGCGATGAGAGATCAGAATCGCGATCTTGTCTTTCGTCAGAGAACGGAAATGCTCGAATATCTCCGCCTCGGTCTCCGAGTCCATAGACGCGGTCGGTTCGTCCAGGACCAGTATGTTCGCCGCGCTGCGCATGAACGCGCGGGCCAGCGCGATCCTCTGCCACTGCCCGACCGACAGCTCCTGGCCGCTGTGGAACCAGCGTCCGAGCTGGGTGTTATAGCGTTGCGGAAGCCTGTCGATGAACTCAGACGCCTGACCCATGTCGGCGGCCTCGGTCCAGCGCTGCTCATTCCACAGGTTGTCGGCGTCACCGACGCCGATGTTCTCGCCCACCTTCAGTTGATAGCGAGTGAAGTCCTGGAAGATCACGCCGATGGAACCGCGCAGCGCCTCCAGATCCCACTGCGTCAGGTCCAGGCCCTGATAGCTGATGCGTCCATGATCGAGCTCGTAGAGCCCGGCCAGCAGTTTGATCAGCGTCGTCTTACCGGAACCGTTGCGGCCGACGATCCCGACGCTCTGCCCGGGCTTTATCTCCAGGTTGATGTCTCGCACGGCTGGATGGCTGGCTCCGGGGTAGCTGAAGGTCACGCCCTCGAACACCAGCCCGGCGCGATTATCGGGCCCCGTGACCGCGGCGCCGTCTCTGACCGGCGTCGGCTGTTCCAGGTAATCGTATAGATTGGACAGGTACAGGTTGTCTTCGTACATCCCACCGATACCGCTCAACATCGAGGATACTGACGACTGCCCCTGTTTAAACACCAGCAGATACATCGTCATCTGGCCGAGCGTAATCGCGCCCTGGATCGTCGCGACCGCGATCCACGCGTAGGCGCCATAGAACGCGAGGTTCGTCAGGAGCCCCAAGCCTAAGCCCCACGCATCGCGGCGAATCGTGAGGTCGCGCTCCTCGTCGAACAGCAGCTTGAAGATCTCCCGGTACCGCCTGAGCAGCTCCGGCCCGAGCTGGAACAGCTGGACTTCCTTCGCGTGGTCCTCTCGCGCGAGGACCATCTCCAGATACATCAGCTTGCGCCGCTCCGTGGATCGATGGCGGAAGATTCGGAAGCGTGTGCCGGAGAAGTGGGTCTCCGCGACGAACGCCGGGATACCCGCGAGTATCAGTATGCACACGGCCCATGGTGAAAACTGCAGCAGCAAGGCCGCGTAGCTGACGAGGGAGATGCTGTGCTGAGCGAGCCCGAAGGTTCGGTTGACGAGGCTCAGTGGCCGGCTCGAGGCCTCCTGCCGCGCCCGGTTCAGCTTGTCGTAGAACTCGGAGTCCTCGAATTGTGCGAGCTCCAGTGTCAGCGCCTTCTCCAGAATCAGGCCATTGACGCGCTGACTCAGGAGGACCCGCAGCAGCGTCTGACAGAAGCCGATCCCGCGCTGGATCGCGGCGATGGCGGCGACGAGAATGCCTTCCACGATCACGAAGACGAGAACCGGCCGATACGCCGGATCGCCGCCGGCTTGAGCAACCGCGATCGCGGCAACGACGGCATCGATGATCAGTTTGCCGACGTACGCGACACCCGCCGGCAATAGCCCTGCGATGACCGTGAATACGGCGAGCGCGATCGTCAGGCCCTGATGCGTGCTCCACACCAGAGTCACCGCTCGGCGGCTGTACCGATAGACGCCCAGATAGCTCTCGAGTGAGCTAGAGGGAGGCGATGATTGGCTCGTGGTCAAGTGTGGGCGTTAGAAGTTGGCGATGGCTCCGCAGGCATGGTATTAGGGTGCTTGGCCATAATCCAAGAAGCAATCTGTGCCAGCTCTACCGGACCCTCACGGAATTTTTGTTCTCCTGCTTACGCCGCTGGCATTGTATCTGTTCACGCGCGATAAACTGCCGCTGGAGACGTCCGGCCTCGCGATCATCGTGATTCTCGTCCTGAGTTTTCAGCTATTCCCGTACGAGGTGAACGGCGAGCGCGTTGCGCCGAGTTCCTTTCTCGCCGGCTTCGGTAACGAGGCGCTGATCACGATCTGCGCGTTGATGATCCTCGGCAAGGGGCTCGAGGCGACCGGTGCGCTGCAACCGCTGGCCGTGTCTCTGGCGAAGGCCTGGATGGCCAGACCCAAGCTCGCCAGTCTCGCTACGTTGGGGATCGCGGCAATCTTAAGCGCCTTCCTCAACAACACCCCGATCGTCGTCATGCTTCTACCGATGCTAATCGGTGTGGCGCTACGGAATAAGTTCGCTCCGTCGTCGATCCTGATGCCCGTCGACTTCGCGACATTGATCGGCGGCATGGCCACGACGATCGGCACGTCCACCAACCTACTCGTCGTCGGCATCGCCGAAGACCAGGGTATCGCGCCTTTCGGGATGTTCGACTTCGCGCTACCGGTATTGCTGGTCGGCGTTATCG
>JAZFPW010000257.1:0-6592 GCA_036444815.1 Gammaproteobacteria bacterium | reverse complement strand
CCGTCGTCAGTTGGCTGCGCAGCGAAGCGGACGGACTGGCGTTGACGATTCGTCGGGTGTCACCCTCGGGGCTCGTCGGCGACAGTCAGACGGTCGCGTTCATCGACACGGGTCGGCCGGCCGATTTTCCCCGAATGGTCTACGCTGACCAGCGGCTGGTGTTCGCCTGGACGGATTTCGAGGATGCGGGAAACGTGAAAACTGCCGTGGCAGACGTTAGTCGCTAGTCCCGGCCGATTCTTCTCGCGCACGCTTCCGGCCCGCAAGGCGGCGTTCCCCGTCGCTCAGCAACTTTTTCCGCAGGCGGATACTGGCGGGCGTCACTTCCACGAGTTCGTCGTCATCGATGAATTCCAGCGCTTGCTCCAGAGAGAAGCGCAGCTGCGGTGTCAGGATAATGTTCTCATCCGATCCCGCGGCGCGGATATTGGTGAGCTGTTTGCCCTTGGTCGGATTCACGGGCAAGTCCTGCTTCCGGCTGTTCACGCCGACGATCATGCCCTCATAGACCTCCTCGCCGTGGCCGATCAGTAGTTCGCCCCTGTTCTGAAGATTGAACAGCGAGTAGCCGAGTGCCTTGCCGTTCGCGACGGATACCATCGCGCCGTTATTGCGCTGGCCGATCTCTCCAGGGGCCCGTTGATCGTAGGCGTCGAACACGTGATAGAGCAGGCCGGTACCGGCTGTCGCCGTCAGATACTCGGTTCGAAATCCGATGAGCCCGCGGGCCGGTATCCGGTAATCGAGTCGCACTCGGCCCCGTCCATCCGGGATCGTCGTCAGCAGCTCGCCTTTGCGCTCGGCCAGGCGGCTCATGACGGCGCCTTGATAATCGTCCTTGAAGTCGACGGTCAGCTGTTCCCACGGTTCGCAGCGCACGCCGTCGACGTCGCGTTCAATGACCTCGGGTCTGGAGACCGCGAGTTCGAAGCCCTCTCTGCGCATGGTCTCGATCAGCACCGAGAGGTGCAGCTCGCCGCGGCCGGAGACGCGAAATTTATCCGGGTCCGCCGTGCTCTCGACACGCAGGGCGACGTTGTGCTTCAACTCCTGGTCGAGGCGCTCGCTAACCTGTCGGCTCGTCAGGAATTTTCCGTCTCTGCCGGCGAACGGCGATTTGTTGACCTGGAACACCATACTGATCGTCGGTTCGTCCACTTGCAGGGCGGGGAGCGGCTCCGGGTGCTCGCGGGCACAGATCGTCTCGGAGATCTTCAGGTCATCGATACCACTAAACAGGACGATGTCCCCGGCGTCGGCTGCCTCGATTCGATTGCGCTCCAGTCCGTCGAAGCCGTACAGCTCGAGGAGCTTGCCGGCGCGCGTCGAGCCGTCGGGACGTACGATAGTGATCGGGCTGTTGGTATCCACCCTGCCCCGCGCGACTCGTCCTATACCGAGTACGCCCACATAGGGGTTGTAGTCGAGACTGGAGACCTGCAACTGCAGTGGGCCGTCGTTGTCGACCTTCGGCGCGGGCACATGGGAGACGATCGCTTCGAACAACGGGTCTGTGTCGCCGCTGCGCACGTCGGGATCCGTACTGGCGTAGCCTTCCAGCGCGGACGCATAGATCACGGGAAAGTCGAGCTGCTCGTCACTCGCGTCGAGGCGATCGAAGAGCTCGAAGGTCCGATCCAAAACCCAGTGTGGCCGAGCGCCATCCCGGTCCATCTTGTTGATGACGACCAGTGGCGTGAAACCGTGGGCGAACGCCTTGTGCGTCACGAACCGAGTTTGCGGCATCGGGCCTTCCACGGCGTCGACGAGCAGCAGCACGCTATCTACCATCGAGAGCACCCGTTCGACTTCGCCGCCGAAGTCTGCATGTCCGGGCGTGTCGACGATATTGATGCGCCAGTCGCGCCACGTGATGGCAGTGTTCTTCGAGAGGATGGTAATTCCGCGTTCACGCTCCAGCTCATTGGTGTCCATCGCCCGCTCGGGTAGAACGGCGCGCGAATCCAGCGAGCTCGACTGGCGTAGAAGTCTATCGATGAGCGTCGTCTTGCCGTGATCCACGTGGGCGATGATGGCAATATTTCTGAGGCGATCCTGGGGGGTCATGGTGGTTTAGGGTACAGGATGGCGTTCGGTGCCGCGCGCAGGCGACCGGCCGCGCCGCCGCGCAGTCAGCGGGAATCGACAGCGTTGACGGAGTGAAGCTGGTGAGCCTACCCGCGGTTTCAGCCGTCGCGTCTGTTCATCGGTCTGGCTTCGTTGACGGTGATCGGACGGCCGTCGTAGTCGGTGCCGTTCACTTCTTCTATCGCCTTCAGAGCTTCCGCATCGGTCGCCATCTCGACGAAACCGAAACCCTTGCTACGGCCCGAATCTCGATCGGTGATGAGCGTGGCGGATTCAACGGTGCCGAAGGCGGCGAATTTATCGACCAGCTCTTGCTCGTTGACCGAATACGGTAGATTGCCGACATATAATCTCTTACCCATGATTTCTCCTGAGCCGAATAAAAACCGCCCAAGAAACTCCGGGATTCTCCCCCGTAGACTCCGACACAAGCGGTGACTGACCAAACAACGGTATTTTAAGCCGGAAAACCCAGTAGGGTAGGCGGCAGCCGGATCAATTGCTCGATCTTAAGAAAACTCAAGCTTAAGTTCGCTAAGTGCCGCCCGATGCCGGTCGATCCGATCGAATTTCTCCAGATGTCAGGAAACGGCGCGTCGGGCCGGTTAAGATTGCCACTTACCCGGCGGACTGCCACTCGCGGACATCTGGAGAACTTCGATGAGATCAACCGTCACACGCCTGTTGGGCCGCGCCGCGGTAGCGATGAGCGTGATCGCGACACTCACGGTTGGCGTGGCGCAGGCCGGCACCATCGATCCCGACCGGTCCACGGTGCTGATTACAGGCTCTAACCGCGGCATCGGCCTCGCGTTTGCGGAGTACTACACGGCCACCGGTTGGAACGTGCTCGCGACCGCACGCTCGCCGGAGCGAGCGACCGAGCTGTTGTCACTGGCGGAGGGATATGAACATCTGATCATCGAGCAGTTGGATGTGACCGACAACGAGCGCATCGCGGTGCTCGCAGAAGTCTATCGGGACACCCCCATCGATCTACTGATCAACAACGCGGGTGTCCTCGGCGACCTGGATAAGCAACGTTGGGGTTCTCTGGATCCGTCCACGTTCGACCAAGTGCTCGCCGTGAACGTGTTCGCGCCGATGAAGATGGCCGAGGCCTTCGCCGACCACGTAGCGGCCAGCGAGCACAAGAAGATCGTTTCGATCACCAGCGGGGCGGGCTCGGTCTCACCGGATCGCCGCGCGGGCGGCTTCCCGGTCTACGGGATCAGCAAAGCTGCGCTGAACATGGCCATGCGCAAGGTGCGGGCCGAGCTCGCGGGGCGCGGCATCATCGTCGCGCTGATAGCGCCGGGGACGGTGGCTACCGACATGCTGGCGGCCGCACTCCCGAATCGCTTCGCCGCTGCGCAGACGGCTGCGCAGAGCGTCGCCGCCATGGCTTCCGTCATAGAGGGCCTCGATCAGAGTTATGATGGCCGGCCGCGAAACTACGACGGCTCGGTCATGCCCTGGTAACGCGATAACGGACTACCCACACGCCAAGAGTCGCGGCGACCTCGAGCAGACACGGAAGTAAGATGCCTACTGTCGTATACGTGCAACCGGACGGCACGCGAGAAGAGATCGAAGTCCCGGTCGGCTACTCGGTCATGGAAGGCGCGACGATGAACGGCGTCGCCGGGATCGAGGCGGAGTGCGGCGGCGCCTGTTCCTGTGCCACGTGTCACGCCTACGTCGATCCGGCGTGGACGGACAGGTTGCCGGCGATGGAGGACCTCGAGGACGCGATGCTGGATTCAGCCAACGAGCGCCGCGAGAACAGTCGTCTCACTTGTCAGATTTCGGTCACTGAGGAGCTGGACGGGCTCACGGTGACGGTCGTGCCGCCCTATTGAACGCGTCCTGGGGGCGATTCCGGTCACGATCAATCCTTCTCAAGTGCGCAGCAGCCCGCGTTTCGGGATAGCGATGAGGTAGTCTTACGTCGAGGTGCACCTTCGAGGTCGGGAGCGTCGTCCAACGGCGGGAAGTGAGGAACAGATGTCAGAGCCAAAAATAATGGCACAGGACGTAAGAGACGCCTGTGAGGGGATGCTGAGGAAACAGTTCTACGCGGTATTCACACGGCCCGCGAACGGGCTCGGACCGGTGATGGAGGTACTGGACGAGCATCTGAAATTCCAGATCTCGCTCGAAGAGCGCGGGATCATGTTCGGGGCAGGCCCGTTCTGGACCGACGACGAGCAGGAGTGGCGCGGCGAAGGCATGGTCATCATCCGCGCGCAGAGTCTCGAGGAAGCCAGGGCGATTGCTGCCGAGGATCCGATGCATGCGTCCGGCGCCCGGGTCTACGAGGTCCGGCCCTGGCTTCTGTGCGAGGGTTCGGTCACGATTAAGCTCAGCCATTCCAAGCGCAGTTACGAAATTATTTAAAGGAGAGGGATCATGCGCTCGTATAGCATTCTCGCGACGGCCGTCCTGATACTTGCCGGGCTGGCGGCATGCAACGGGCCGCCCGAGGCGACCAGAGCGGACTGGATTCTGACCAACGGCCAGGTTCTAACGGTCGACGCGGACTTCAATATCGTGCAGGCCTTCGCAATTAAGGATGACCGAATACTCGCGGTAGGCTCCGATGACGAGATCACGGCCCTCGCGGGGTTGACTACGGAGCGTACGGATCTGGCGGGACGGACCGTCGTGCCGGGCCTGATCGACAATCACATGCACTTCGTACGCGCGACACAACAATGGTATCGCCATGTCCGGTGGGACGGCATCAACTCCCGCGCCCAGGCATTAGAGCTGGTCAGGGAACGCGCGCGTACTCTGCCCGAGCGTGACTGGGTCGTGGTCATCGGCGGCTGGAATTTCACACAGTTTCATGACGACAGCTCGCTGTTCTCCGTGACCGAGCTCGA
Organism: Gammaproteobacteria bacterium; assembly: GCA_036444815.1. GTDB lineage: Bacteria > Pseudomonadota > Gammaproteobacteria > Steroidobacterales > Rariloculaceae > SMWC01. Next base: position 1,616 of record JAZFPW010000257.1, on the reverse strand, counting down.
TGAAATCTCCCCGGACGTTCCTGTCTATATTCAGGAAGGTTATCGGCGCATTTTCGCGAATTCAGCGGCGCTGAGGGCGGCCGGCGTTTCAAGAAACACCGTGTATCCCGGGCGCACCAGTTTGGTAAAGGATAACGCGGGCAACCTGACCGGAGAGATTGTCGGCGCGGCCATGGACCTCGTGACCCCATTTATTCCGGGCGTCGCGGATGACGTCTGGGATAGGAGCCTGCAGCAGACCATCACGAGCTTGAACAAGATGGGACTCACGACGGTGTATGACGTCGGTGGCAATTCCGTCACCGCGGCCCATTACGACTCCGTCAGACGCGCGGCTGCCAACGATGACTTGAGCATGCGGGTCTTTTATTCGCTCAACGGCCAGACCGGCGTCGGCGGGGGTTCCGCTGACGAGATCATCGCGGCGCTCGAAAGCCTGAACCCCGACACGGCAAGCTTACGTTTCGCGCAGTTCGGTTACGGCGAGACCGTGTACCGCCCGATGCGGGCGCAGCCCTGGCGGGTTTCGCCGTCGGACTTGGACAGGTTCCGGGCGATCGCCATTGCGGCCGCGGAGAACGGCTGGCAATTACACGAGCATTCCCAGCGCGACGAAAAGATCCGCGACATGCTGACCGTCTTCGAGCTCGTCAATGAGACGCACCCGATTGAGGACCTGCGCTGGACGATCGCACACAACGACGGTATCTCGGCTGACTCCGTCCTCCGCGCGATCGACCTGGGGATGGTGTTCGCCGTGCATGCCTCGCGTAGGAACGTGTCGCGCGAGCGGATGCGGAGTGCCGGCGAAGCCGGCCTGCATATGCCGCCGGCCAGAACCATTCACGCGCTCGGAGGCACTTGGGGTCTTGGCTCTGACGCGACTACGGTCGCGAGCCCGAACCCATTCCATACGCTGGGCTGGGTCGTCAGCGGCCGATCGGGGTCCGGCGCTCAGACGTTAGTCGAAACGGTGTCTCGCGAGGTCGCGCTGACTGCGCATACGCGCACGAATGCGTACATACTGTTCCGGGAGGATGATCTCGGTAGCCTCGAACCCGGAAAGCTCGCGGACTTCGCCGTACTGGACCGCGACTACATGACGGTGCCGGAAGCGGAGATCGAAGACCTCCGCTCGGTCATGACCGTGGTCGGTGGAGAGGTCGCCTACTCGGAGTTGTAGGAACCGGCACCGCGATTGTTTACTCGGGGACGACCGCGATGGCGGCGAGCTCCAAAACTAAGCGCGGGTCGGTCGCGAGTCGCGGAATCTCCACCGACGTGCTGGCCGGACGGTGATCACCGCCCCAGGCAATCGCCATGGCCGCGCTGATCGCGTTCTGATTCGCAGCCTGGTCTACGACGAAATTCGTCAATTGGACGATATCCGTGAGCTGTCCGCCGGCCGCTTCCACCGCCATCTTCAGGTTCGCCATCGCCATCGTGGCCTGGCTCCCCGCATCGAATGCTAGATCGTCGAACTCGGCGGGTACGTGGGGATGGCTGTGATAGATCGGCGCAGCCGTCACACCGGAGAGAAAGACGAGCTTGCCCGAATGTATCTTGATCGCCGGCGTGTAGGGCATGTTGTAACCGAGCTCGACGCCTGCGGTGTG
>JAZFPW010000256.1:0-8883 GCA_036444815.1 Gammaproteobacteria bacterium | reverse complement strand
GGTACTTGATCCCCTGGCCGGTGCCGTCCGGCTGATGGCAAGTCGCGCAGTGCGTGATGAACACGTCTTCGCCCATCGGCATCAACTCCGCCATCGTCCAGGACCTGCTACGGGCCGCTACCGCGGCTTCCCCGGCGAGTTCGTTGGCCAAGCGTTGCTCTTCGATCCAGGCGATGAATTCCTCTTCGGGGCGCACCTCGACAACCACCGGCATGAACGCATGGTTCATGCCGCAGAGCTCCGTGCACTGGCCGCGGTACACGCCCGGCACTTCGACCCGCGTCCAGGCTTCGTTGATAAACCCCGGCAGCGCATCCTGCTTGACCGCGAAGTCCGGCACCCACCAGGAGTGGATGACGTCGTCAGAGGTCATCAGGAACCGGACCTTCAGGTTGGTCGGCAGCACCAGTGGATTGTCCACCTCCAGCAGATAGTTCTCACCCTTGGGCTCGATATTATTGATCTGCTCCAACGGCGTGGTGAGATTACTGTAAAAGCCGATGCCCGCCTCTACATACTGATAGTGCCACTTCCACTGCGAGGCGGTGATGAGGACGGTGAGGTCCGATTCGCTGTTGTCCTCGATTTCGATCAACGTAATGGTCGCCGGCACGGCGATGCCGATCAGAATTAAGGTCGGTATCAGCGTCCATACTATCTCCACGGCCGTACTCTCATGGAAGTTAGCGGGCTCGGGGTGCTTCGAGCGCCGGTGGGCGATGATGGAATAGAACATGAAGCCGAAAACGATGGCGCCCACAACGACACAGATCCAGAAAATCAGATGATGCAGCCACTGAATGCGCTGGCTCATGTCGGTAACGCCCGGGCGCATATCGAATACTTGAGCGAATGCACTCTGGGAAAACACCCATAGTGCTGCGAGCAGCATAAAGGTCTGGACCCTGTTGGTGATGGAAGTCACGGTTCTCGCGGCTCTTTTATATCGGCGTGTCGTGGCGACGATGCGCTCTCTGGAGTTCAATACGGGCCTCTCAACGCGTCAGCTGGGCCAATGCGCGCAGCTGGTGCTGGCCCGACCAATCTCGATAGCGGATGGCGATCGCACGTTCGGTGGGCTCATGCCAGTCACCGTGATGAGCTAGCACGAACTCCTCGCCGTCAATCTTCGCCTGCCAGGCCTCACCCTCCCAATCGATGAACGCCAGGCTGCTGTTCGAGTGGCGGCTCCATCGACTCGAATTTTCCGGAACGTGTTCGAATGCGCCGTCTCGAACCCAGGCCGTCCATCTCTCGCCGTTCCAGGTGACGAACTCCATCTTATTTTGCGCCCACGGCTGCTCGGCTGGCGCTTGATCGGTGTCGGCGGTCGCGTTGAATGCAAGCCTGGCCGCCAGTATGGTGACCATAAACGCTGCCAACAGGCTAAAGAGTACTTTCGCTGTCAATTCCCGCAGAGTCCCACGGCGCACATTGGAAACACGTAAATTGGGGCGGCCAGTCTCACCTGCACCGCCCCACGACGGGCACATGCTACACAAATCGAGCGGGAAATGAAATTAGAGAATCGTCGTCGAACCCGCGTCGATGTGGCGGCCGTAAGGCAACGTCGTAGCAAAAAAGAAGACGGTGCCAAACGGGCGACTCAACGGGCGATCCCCCTCGATCGTCGGCTCAGTCTCCACGACGTTTGACCGCAGCAACGCTCAGTACCACCGCCATCACGACGAGCACGCCTGCCAGGCCAAACCATTGGATCGCGTAACCCACGTGTCGCTCCGGGGCCATCGTGCGAGGCGCCCAATCGCGCACGAAGCCGTCGGGGGACTCTGAGTCCAGCCACAACTGATAGCCGTACAGCGGTTCTCCCAAACGCGCCCCGAGCTCGTCGATGCGGGGGAACAACACGACTTGTGGCCAGTAGTCTGCCTGATCCGGTCCGGCCGTCTCGAGCCGCAGCCCCGGCCGGGGTAACGTGTCGATTCTCCCCCGAACTTCACGGACAGCCTCACTCACGGCGACTTCTGGCAGCACTCGGCGATCGGGGTCCGCTCTGACCCAACCTCGATTCACGAGTAGCCACCGCTCGGCGCGTAGCGGACGAAAAGCGGTCAGCACGTGATATCCCGCCCGCCCCTCGTGGATCATGTTGTCCAGCAGGAACTGTCGTGAGGAGTCGTACCGGCCACGCAGCGTGAGGCTGCGGTATCGATACTCCTCGAGCCGCCCGCTATCGACCGGCGTCGTGAGGGCGGGGAGATCTTGTCCCGTGTCGAACCGGTCGAAGATTAGCGTCTTCTCAGCCGCCCGGCGTAACTGCCACTCGCCCAGAGACAGGAACATCGCCAGCAACAGCAGGAAGCCGGCAACCAGAACTGCGCGGCCGATATTCATCGACGCTGGTCACTCCGTTGTCATCGCATCGCTCCGTCGCCGGCAGACTCACGGAGGAGCTTCATGACACTTCATCAACAAAATGGCGCTAACGACGGGTAGTCGAACGAGCTCTCGCTATCCAGCGGCACTCGCGTCAACCAGTACCGCTAAGACAATGAATCCCCCGTACACCGACAGCGTCAGCAACGCCAGCGCCCAGACACTGATCCGAATCTTTCTCTTGCGCTGCTCGTCGTCTGTCATATACGGGGCCAACGTAGATCCCCATCGTAGACGGAAAAGGATGAGAACATCAAACCGGTCGAGCACGGCAGCGAGCAAGACATCGGGCTGACTGACTGTTGTAATATGCGGGAATATCGATAAAGACACGGCATCGCAACGCGGTCTTTTGGAGCTTGGAGATATGAAACAACCGATCGACAGTGTTCTGGTTCCGTTGGACTACTCTGAACCCGCTTTCCACGCAGCATGGATCGCGTTGGCTATCGCCCGATCGATGCGGGCGTCGCTCACGCTATTCCATATTCATCTCCAGGAGAAGGCGACGCGTGAAACAGTCGTGATCGGGCACGACAAGCTGTCAGAGCTCACTGACGAGAGCTACCCCTCCCTACTAGAAGATGTCGTCATCGATCCTTCCGTCGACACACTCAAAGCCCGCGAGTTCAGCGAGGTTGAGTTCGAGACCGCTACGCACTCGCTGTCCAACGAGATCTGTGATTATGCGAGAGAGCACGAGATCGGCTTGATCGTGATTGGGGCCAAGATTCACTCGGTGCTCCATGATGTACTCCTCGGTAATTTGACTGCCAAGGTGGTCGACAAAGCGCCTTGCCCTGTCACCGTGGTTCATTAGCGTCGTTACGGAAATCCGATCAGCCGCCCCGTCAATACGACACTGGTCCACAACGACACCGACACCAACGCCGTCGGCCTACTCCAGATTGCCCGCATCTTGGTCTCGCCGCCCGTAATGACTCGGTGGCGGATCGTGAAAGTAAAGACGACGGCCAGGAACAACGACGCCAGCTTCACCCAGAACGCGGTGAGGTAGTAATACTTCGTCGCGAAACACATAAACAGCAGGAGTCCGGTCAGGAGCATGACCAGGAGACTGCCCAGCAGCAACGGCTCGGCGTCGCGTGCGAGCTGCGCCGGGAGTTGACGGGACAGACCGAGCCCCAGCAGGCGCAGGTCGACGATCAGCACGGCGCCACCGAGTACCGCCAGTCCCAGCAGATGGATGGTCGCGATGACGGGGAACAGCCATGGCGAGCTGCGCATCGCAACGAGTAGCGACGAGTACTCGAACCATTGGAAGAGATCCAACAACGACATCAGTCGAACCAGTACGCTTGATACGGAATCATGCGCCCCGCCGTGATAATGGCAGCCCACAAGACCAAACCCACGCCACCGACCAACCTGGCCCGGCCGGGCGGGACCGGATCCAGATCCCATTCAACGACGTTTCGATACACGGTCGTGTAGAACACCCACACATTGACGCCGGCCAATATGAGCAACCCCATCTTGACGCGAAAGAACAGATTCCCATATTTCTCCAATGGGTCGGCATAGAACAACAGCGACCCCGAGACGATCATCACCGAGAATCCTGCGACGATCCAAGGCAGCAGTCGCCCGATAACTTCCGAGACAGGCACGCGCAACATCGTAACGCCCATAAGGCGAAGGTTCAGGATTACGGCTATCCCGACGAACACGCATAAAGTCATGACGTGTACCGTCAAGACGATCAGATACAGGTAACGAGATTCGTGGAGCGCGATACTCCCCGGCGTCGTTGCCAGCCAGTCGCAGAGGCTAACGAGTGACATCGTCACGGCAGCGTGATCGCTCACGCCGCCGGGCAGACGGAGTTGTTATGCCAGCTAACGGATATCGGGGCCGGACGGACGCGGATTGCCATCGGCGCCGGGAGCAGATCCGCCCATGAACACCTTACGCCCATCGAGAAATTCGAAGAAAACGGCAACACCCTTGTTCTCACCACTCTTCGCCTGATACGCGAAGACCTTGATCTCCGATCCCACCGGCAGGGCGTCCTTCGTGATCCCGTTCCGGAAGAGATTGACCGGGGGGCCGCCCTCGAAACCCCAGTGAGTTACCGTGCCATCGTCGTTCGTCACATCCACCCAGAGCCAGGAGTGTGGATTGACCAACTCCACCTTGGTGACCACGCCGTGCATGTTCAACGGCCTGTTTTCATCGTAGGCGGCCGCGAATGAGTGATGCGCCAGCACCGGTACAGAGGCCAGGACCGAAATACCGGCAACCATCGTACAGGCTAGCCTGATTGCTCTCCGCATGGGTTATACCCTCCTAGTGATCTAACTCTCACTGTCTTACTTCGCCGAGTCGGCTTCGTATTCCGCCGCCCGAACTTGCGCCCCTCGGACGACGTTAATAATGCCATAGTTATTCTCGTGACACGCCCATTCGAACAGCCCCGGCGGCTCCATCCTCGGCCAGGGATTCTCCAATGTCCAGGGCGCCTCCCACGTCGTCGGGTCGGTCAGCGTTGCCTCGTAGAGGATCGTGTCCTCGGCGACCCGGGTTATGCGTTCGACGAGGTGCAGGTTGCCCTCGACCCCCCTCGGACGCACCATTTTCCGATTGTCATGGAAGTTTGTTGTCTCAACGACCAGCGTATCGCCCTCCCAGTGGCCGCGTGACGATCCCAACCAATTGCGGATGTTGTCCGGAAGGGGTGGGCGCCCATCCAGGGGAATGATCCGCACATCGTTGTTGCTTTGCGTGATCAGGAGCACGTGGTCCGGCGTCTGGAGGATCTGAGATTCGCCGATCTGTTGGATGAAAGGAACCCGCGGTGGTCCTTCGCTCCCGACGATGCAGCGCTCGGTGATATCCCGGGATAGCAACGTTTCACGCCGAATATGCGTCAGGTATCGCTCCCGCCCTTCCGGCGTGAGGGCAGGAATTTTCCCATCGGGCGGATCGACGATCAGCGCCGTGCGTCGGTTCGGTCTTATCGGGCTCTGCCAGTTGTCCATGCCGAATTCGGTCCAGTCATAGTGCACGGTTGCCGGATCGACAGATGCATCCAGCGCGACCGCTCTCTGGAAGGCCTCGATCGCCTCTTCCAGCGTATACAACGGCTTTCCCGCGAGCTCCTCAGGGCGTTCCAGCGGCGTGTACGCGACGTTCATCCAATAGCCGCGCAGGTCCGGATCGCCCCACGGGGTGCGCGGAGATTCTGCGCGAGGCCGGGTCGGGTCCCACACGTGCTCGACGACCCTCGCGATCGCGTCTTCCGCGATATCTTCGTACAAGGCATACACCTCTGCCGAGCTGTGTGGGGATGCGGCTCGAGCCGATTCCAGCGTCTCGTCCGCCCGCTGGTTGACGAGGGAGGATGGCGGCGCCTGGCCCACGACAGGCAGCGGCGCCGCTAGCGTCACGGCCAGCGCAAGCATCGTGGCATGTAATGACACAGAGGCTCGGTTACGCATCTCACTCCCCTCCTGTCTCGGCTGACTCCTGGTCGCCGTAGAATCCGAGCGGCTTGTACATGAGCGGTTCCACGAACGGTATGCAATTGAACTCGATGAGTTGAGCGTTCTCCTCCACGTGCCGATAGAGCATGAAGCTCATCGTCCAGGGCCGCGTGAATACATTCGGATCCTCGATCGTCGCTTCGTACCTCAGGTGGTAAGGACTGACGGGCGTCCAACGCTCGACGACGTGCAGCGCGTCGCTGTGGAAGTTCCCGGCCCGGTCGAACCAGGCGTGCTCGTTGAACCCCGTGACGTCGACGACCAGGGTCTGCTCCTCCCAGTGGCCGTTGGACCACCCCATCCAGGAAGCATCGACTGCTGGCCGTTCGGACACCATGTCGATTGCCCGGTAGGCGCCCTTGTACTCGTAGACGATGATGATCTGTTCCGGCGTCTGAAAAATCTGGAATGGAAACGGCATGTAGTTCGCGCGCGGCACGCCGGCCCGATAACACTGCAGCTCCGGATCGCCAGTATCGAACCGGCTGGGGTCGTTGGTGACGTTGACGACGGTCCGGTTCTCGTAGTTTTCCTGCTGCTTGGCCGCGGCCCACGGCTGATACGGCAACACGTTACCCTCGACGATGCTGAACCCGGCACGGCCAGCACCCCATGCGCCCACAAGTTCTGCGGCCGGTCCCGCCTGAACCGCGTGCGCGAGGATGTCCCAATTCGCCGTGGTGAACGACTGCCAGATTCCGCTCAGGTCGGGCTGCCCGTCTGCTGTACGAGGCGCGGTGTAAGGGGGAAACGAGTCAACGGACGGGGTCTGGCCGGCCGCGGGGACGACGGTAAGGCCCAATGCGGCGACGGCTACGGTTACCGCAACCATTGCGCTTCTCGATCGAGCGTACGTCATCAGCCTCTCCTGCCCCAGCAGCAAGCTCGCGCCTCGAATTCGAATCTGCGCCAAATCTGAAACTACCGGGGTCTCCGCCAGCCAAAGCACTCTGTCATATTGATTCGATCAGTGTCAACAAGCCCGCCAGGCGCCTATCGCCAACGCTCCATCGCCTGCCGGTGCAGCGACTCGGGAGGGAGTTCGGCCAGCTCCATACGGATGCCGTTCAAGTCAATGACGTTCGACAGGATGGCATTCGTGCTGCTGAGACGTATCTCAGTCACGTCCGCGCCGCGTTGCTTGAACATCTCGGTCACCCCAGCCATGTCGTCTACGTGCACGCCGAAGTGATTGATTCCGGGAGGCCGTTGAGGGTTGGCCGGCTGTAGCTCCACGAATGTGTTCTGACTGACCTGGACGTAGACCAGTGCGATCTGTCCGGCGTCGTTGACGACCCGGAACGCCTCTGGAAATCCCATGGTCTCAGTGTAGTAGGTAACTGCCTCGTCAAGATTCTCTACGCTGATCCCGACGTGATTTACGCCAACGATATCGCGATTCTGATTCTGGGCAGTCGCCATCTGGACTGCCAGCCCGACCAGAATTCCGCCGATGAATAAATAAAGACCACGCATAAGTCGCTCCTTTTAGATTTCGCCGTTCAAGACTCGGTCGAGTTGTCTTCGCACGGAAGATACCCGCGTTGTTCTATCTATTAAAAATCAGTCCCCGCCCCGCTGCTCCCGCCAAACGCCCAGTTTCTCGTGAACCCCCCGATCGGAGAAACTGAACAGCACTGCATCCTCGTCGTCGATAAAATGTTGATGCTCGGCCCAGGTGGGAATGACGAAGGCGTCCTTGGGCCCCCACTCGAGGGTCGCCTCCCCGACCGTCGTGCGACCGCGGCCTTCGACGACCGAGTACACGCACGCATCCGTTTGCCGGTAAGGTTCGGACGAGAAATTCTTCGGCAAGAGCTGCATGAAGGCTGAGATCGTCGGCAGCGCATCGTCGCCGGTCAGCGGATTCGTATACCGAGTCTTCAAACCGAGGCACGGATCCCACTCGTCCGACCGACGCATCGTATCCAGCGCCTCCCGTATTCGCTCGAAACTATAATTCAGGACGGGCGACGCCGGAGAGTGCTGACGCGATACGGGCGTGACGCCCATCCCGTATCGGGCAACGGAATCGCCGGGGGGCCGGGTGACCGGATGTTGGAAGTCGGGATACGGCTCGAAGAACCATACGCCCAGATTATTGATTAGCGGCCAGTCGAGCCCGTCGAGCCAGATCATCGGCGTGGTCGTCTCGTTCCCGTGGTCGTGCCACGCCCAGGATGGCGTAACGACGAAGTCGCCTGGCCTCATAAACGTCTTCTCTCCGTTCACCGCCGTGTAGGCGCCCTCGCCCTCCAGGATAAAGCGAAAGGCCGCGGCGCTGTGACGATGCGACGGCGCCACCTCGCCGGGCATCAGGAGCTGGTAGCCCGCATACATGCTCTGAGTGATCGCCAGCCGGTCTTCCAGCCCCGGATTCTCGAGCGCCAGAACGCGGCGCTCGGCCTCCTCGGCCGTGAGCAGGTCAGCAGACTGCATGACGAGTCGGCGCGTGTCCTCGTATCGCCATACACACGGCACGATCTTGGAGCTCGGCCGCCCGACACCGGTGAACTTATTGATCTCCTCCCATAACGGCCAGAGATGTTGTTTCTCAAGCTCCCGGTAATAGTCAGGGTAGTCCTTCCATAGCTCAGTCTTCTCGACATGAGCAGCTCCCGACGTGAGATCACGCTTCTGTACCATGTTAGCGCTCGATGCCCCGCCTACAGACACGGTGTCTAACGACGATCATAAACAACTACATTCTCGCCCACTTCGATGGTCAGCAGGTCATGACCAACGACGAGTGGCCCTTGGTAGGTTCTTCTGGTCTGTTCCACGAGGTCGCGAAGATCGAGTTCAGGAATATCGGGCGCACTTAGCCTGACCAGGTGTGTGTAGACAGCGAGCTTCGGTTGAATCTCTCGGAATACGATACCCGCCTCTTCTGGCGTCGTGTGGTGACCCTTGATAGCCACGAGCGCCGGATATTTCTCGTACAATCGTTCCTCCGCAGCCACCACCTCGTGGATCACGA
>JAZFPW010000255.1:0-3235 GCA_036444815.1 Gammaproteobacteria bacterium | reverse complement strand
CGTAGAATCAGCCCGATAAGAAGATCCTCAGAGGGGAACTAATCATGACGATGATCCGAGTGACCGTGCTGATGCTAGGCGCGATATCCATGAGCGCCATGGCGCAGAGAAAGGGCGGCGACGATATCACGGGGCCCTACAACGTGGTGGTCGACTGGGCCGAAAACGTCTGCGGGCCGGGTTGGCAGTCAGGATCGACGAGCGGCGTCTGGGCCGAGAACGCGGATCGCGTCTACGTGTTCCAGCGCGGTTGCCTGCCGGAGATTCCACCGCCTACGTCCATCGTGCCTTCGCGTAACGCGTCGGGCTATTCGTTATCCGCGAGCGATCCCGCGCGGCACCCCCGCTGGGAATACAACTTGATGATTTTCAACCGCGATGGCGAGCTCATCGACTCCTGGGAGCAGCACAACGATCTCTTCGTACGGCCGCATCGGGTCGTGATGGACCCTCGCGACGCCGAACGCCATGTCTGGCTCATCGATGACGGCGCCCACATGGTCTACAAATTCACGAACGATGGCGAGCTCTTGATGTCGCTCGGGACTTTTCGAGTACCCGGGAACGACGAGAGTCACTTCGGCCGACCGACGGATATCGCGTTCCTGCCGAATGGCGACTTCTTCGTCAGCGACGGCTACACGAATAATCGCGTCGTGAAGTTCGATAAGGACGGCGATTACCTGCTCACATGGGGAGAGCCGGGCACCGGGCGGAGCCAGTTCGATACGGTTCACGGTATTGCGGTGGATAACCAGAATCGAGTCTACGTTGCCGACCGCGCCAACTCGCGCGTGCAGATCTTCGACGAGAACGGCCAGTACCTGGATGAGTGGAACGACATCACCTATCCGTACTACCTCTATATGTCGGGCGATCAGCATCTCTGGGTCGCCGATGGCGTGACCAACAAAATACTGAAGTACAACCTCGACGGGCAGTTACTAAGCTCGTGGGGTACGTTCGGCACGATGCCGGGCGGCATGTGGGGCCCGCACCAGTTCAGCGTCGACGATGAAAATAATTTCTACGTTGCCGACGTGCATGTCGGCCGGCTGCAAAAATTCGCGCCGAAAAACGGCGTCGATCCGGCCAGGCTCGTGGGGCAAAGGGCCGCCATGTCACATTGAGTCGCGGCCGTAACGGCCGCTGCTATCGGAGACCCGTTTCCTGCTCGAAGCGGCCCCATTCGGCGAGCATATCCGCTAGAACTTCCGGATTCGTCGCCGCGAGGTCCGTCGTCTCGCTTGGATCATCGTGCAGGTCATAAAGCGCCCACTCCTCGCCGCCTTCCCCCGGCTGGCGGACAAGTTTCCAGTCGCCTTTGAATAGCGCGCCGCTCGACCAGCCGATGGCTTCATCCGCGGGATGAACCGGACGCTCATCACCTCCGAGTAAGCCCAAGAACGATTCGCCGTGCAGGGCAGCCAATTCTCGGCCCCGATACGTGCTCCCGGGGTGTGTTGTGCCGCCAAGCTGGAGGAGCGTCGGCATCACATCCATGATCGTCAAAAACTCGTTGTTCGTGCTCCCCCGGCTCGCGACCGATGCGTGAGAGACGAACGCCGGCACTCGTATACCGCCCTCGAACGGCGTCTGTTTGCTGCCCCGGTACGGTGCAGTCGTCGCATCACCCCATGAACCTAGCGCGACGTAGGAGCCCCGGCGGCCGATGTTCTCAAGACTGTTATCCATGTACTCCCGTACCCACGGCACCTGGTCTCGTCTCGCCACGTCGCCGCCGTTGTCGGAAATAAAGATGATGTAGGTGTTGTCGAACTGATCCGACTCCCTCAGGTAATCGAGCAATCGTCCGACCTGGAAATCGAAGTTCTCCACCATCGCGGCGTAGATCTCCATCCGGCGGCTCTCTAGACGGCGTTGTTCGTCGTCAAGCTCAGACCAGGACTTGCCGGTACGCGGGTAGCCGGTCAGGCTCACGCCATCCGGTAGCACACCCATGTCAGTTGCTCGTTGCAGCCGCTTGCGCAGCAGGTCGTCGAAACCCGTGTCGTAGGCGCCGACATAACGATCGAGGTACGCATCGGGAACTTGTAACGGCCAGTGAGGCGCCGTGGGCGTATACCAGGCGAAGAACGGCCTGCCGTCTCCCTCATTCGCGCTCAGGTATTCGAGAATCTTGTCGGCGTAGAACTCGGTCGAATAAAAGTCCGCCGGCAACTGCACTGGCTTGCCGTTCTCCGTGTAGGTCGCTACCGGAATGCCCTCGCCCGGTCCGAGCGTGTCGAAGTGTCCGGCCGAACCTCTCATCAACGCGAACGACGACTCGAAACCGTGGGCGGCCGGGCTCTGCTCCTCGGTCCGGCCGATGTGCCACTTACCCGCCATATAGGTGTGATAACCGGCATCCTGGAGCAATTCCGGCAGCGTGGCGATCCGATCGTTTAGGAACCCGGGGTTTCTCGAATCATCGATGACGCCTGCAACGCGGTTATAGGTGCCGCTCATCAACATCGCCCGGGTGCTCTCGCAGGCGGGTCCGGCATGGAAATTCGTGAGGCGAACGCCATCGAGCGCCAGCGCATCGAGATTCGGCGTGCGGATCTCGCTGCCGAACGAGCCGAGATCCGTGTAGCCCATGTCATCGGTCATGACCAACAGGATATTCGGCCGGCGCGCCGTTGTACCCGCGGCGTCCTCGGTGGGGGAGGCCGAACGATCACAGCCGCCGACGCTTAGGGCCGCGAGAGTGACGGCGACATACTTGAGTTGCTGGACGAGCATCTAGGTGTTCCTCGTAATTGGTGCGCCGAATTCCGCTCAGGGATTCGGGTCGCTTATCTCAGTCAATACTCAACGGTTGTCGACGACGATCCTGCCTTCCTTGATGACGACCACGACGTTCGCGAGGGCCGAGATATCGGTCAGCGGATCGCCGTCGATGATGAGGATGTCGGCGAACTTGCCGGGTGCAAGCGTGCCGATGTCGTCACTGAGACCGAGGAACTGAGCGGCGTTGCGCGTCAAGGCCGCAATGATTTCCTCTTCGGACAGTACCTCGCTCACGGTCCGGATCTCGTGAGCGATGGCTGCCGCGGGTCGGAGCGATGCCGTGTCGGTGCCGAATGCGACGATCACGCCCGCATCCCAAAGCTGCCGCACGTTCGCCAACGTCTGCGAAAGATAGGCCTGCCGGATCGGGGTGAATGGTACCCGGCCCGCGCCGGGCGTATTGCCGATTGCGCCAGCGGCATCGATCAGTGGCGCGCGGATA
>JAZFPW010000254.1:0-4370 GCA_036444815.1 Gammaproteobacteria bacterium | reverse complement strand
CCAGGAAGGCGGTCTCTACGCCCAGCAGGAGCCAGAACTGGTGTCGCGAGAGGTGCATGACGTCGCTCGAACTGATCGTCGGAACTACACTCGTCGTCTGTCTCGGCAGGGAGAGTTAATGGCAGTTAGTGCAGACCTGTGTCTGAGCCAAGTCACTCTCGCGGTTGTTCACCGGGTAGAACGGGACTTGGGCCGAATGACAAAGGGCGCACTGATACTCGCGTTCCAGGACCATGTTGTGAGACATCTCGAAATGCCAGTAGCCTTCCCGAGACCCGGACAGTAACTGCAGCAGCTCCGCCGACGTCAGCGACGCCTGCCACGTCGCCGCGTCCGGTAGCGGATCCTCCGGCCGAGGCGGCACTGTAGCTAGCGCCTCGGTCTCCTCGGCATGCTCGGCCGCGATATTCATCCCGGCGAGCCGGCCCGTCAGTAACGCCGGACCGAGGAACATACCGTCCATGCCGTGCTTACCGTTTAGCCCTACGCTGCCGTTGATCTCGCCTGCCGCATAAAGGCCGGGGAGTATCTGGCCTTCGTCGTTCAGCGCCCGTCCCTGCATGTCGATGGCCACACCACCCATGCTCTTGCGGGTCATCGGAAACATCTGCACCGCATAGAACGGCGGCTGCTCGATTGTCGGCGGCCCATCGCCGCCGACGCCGAACCGGCCGAACTCGGTATCCACCCCGGCTTCGACCATGCCGTTGAATCGATGCACGCTCGCAAGCAGCGCGTCGCTCGGCAGGCCGGCCATAGCCGCTAACTCCTCGAGGCTCTGCGCCTTCGCCGCCGTGCGCGGGTTATCGAGAAGCGGGTGGCCATCGGTGGGGTTGTTCAACCACGCCGCGCCGCGTGACGCGAAATCGTCGCGTGAATTTTCATCGAAGATCGCCCAATAGGTCGAGCCTTCCTGATTCAACAGGTCCACGAGGATTTCCTTGTCGAATCCGGCCTCGTTCGTGAAGCGCTCGCCTTGCGCGTTGACCCAGATCGATGAGTCGTTACCTGCCGTCAGCGCATGGATACCCTCCGGATCACGCGGGCTGACCAGGCCGTTGACATAGATGTAATGGCGGTTCATTTTCGTCAGCGCCGCGCCGGCTTCCACCGCCATGTCATGCCCGGAACCCGTCGCGCTGACGGACGAACCGATCAGCAGTCGCGCGGGGTCCGGCAGGCCCGGTGTCCAGTTCGCGAGTACTCTCTCCAGATCGCTCTCGAAGCCGCCCGTGGCCAGCACGACATTGGGCGCGCGCAGCGTGACGACTTCGTCGGTGCGAAGATCGCGGACGACGACGCCGGCGATGCGGCCGTCTTCCACGACCAGGCGCTCGGCGCGCTTATTCCATTGGAATGAGACGCTCGGCAATGCGAGCGCGGTGCGATAGATCGGCAACACCAGATGGACCGCGCGGCCTTCGGTGAAATGGAATCTCGGCACGCTGTTGGCGTGGGCCGGTGCCGCACGGACGAACTCCACGCCGAGTTCCGTGGCCCAGTCGTAAATCATCTCGCGAGAATTCTCGACGTAGTAACGGGTCCACTCCGGATCGCCGTCCTCCGTCCACTCCATCCAGTCCGCGTAAGCGAGGTCCGGCGAGTCGACGAAGCCCGCTTTCTGTTGGACGGGCGTGCCGACTATCGCGACGCCGCCGGCCATGATCGCGTGGCCGCCGGCCATGGAATTCATATCCACGACCAGGACATCGACACCGGCCCGGCCCATGTCCACGGCCGCCGACAGTCCCGAGAGGCCCGCACCGACGACGATCGCGTCGGCGTCAAAGCGGATCTCCGGTTCCTGAGGCGCGCAGGCGGTCAATACGAGACCAAAGCCCACCATGAGCCTGATGCGTGTCGTAGCCCTAACTCGATACCCCGCGCCTGGCGTCATCCTCTCGCTCCCTCTAACCGCGATGGGTCGCTTGTCGTTCTGTGCGCATTATGCCGGACTCGGCGCCGCGATGGTCATGGAAGCGGCCCGCGCGACGGATGGCGCAGCCGATGCGTTACGCAGATTACGCCAGCGGAGCCGCCAACGGCAGTTACCGGTTATTACCGCCCCATGCCGCCGCCACCGCCGCCGCCACCGCTCGCCTGGAAAGGCGTCGTCGAGAAGCGAGCGGAGATGAAGCTCTGCAGCAACTCCTGCTGTTCGAACAGGCTGGAGCTCGGCAGCAGCAGGACCCGCGAATCCGCGTCGAGTCCGTCGACGATTTCACTGTATTCGAGGTCGGTCAGTCCGGTACGAACGGACACCGGTACCGGCGCGCCGTCCTGCATCGTGACGACCCAGTAGTCGCCGCCGAACTGATAATCGGTCACGGAAGGGGCGGAACTCATTGCTGGGGAACGATCACCGCTCCTGTCACCACCGCCGCCGCCCTGCCCGTCGCGAAAACCGCCACCGCCGCCGGATTGGTTGCCCTGCATTCCGCCACCGAACCGCTGCTGCAGTTGTTCGATCATCGCTTGATCTTGCTCCGTCACTGCTTCACCGCTGCGGCGCTTGGCGAAAATCGCCTGAATCTGCGTTACGTCAAGATCGTCCGGCAGCCGATCGCCCATCGCTGCCGACGGTTGCTGCGCCGTGAAGTTTCGACGAGCCGTTGAACCCGCCGCGGCGCTGTCGGCCAGCATCTCGCGGAGTTCAGCCTCAGCCAGACCCAGCATCAGCGCAGCCGTCGGGATATCGCTCTCAGCACGTAACGCGATGGTCGGCACTGCGGATACCGCCTCATTATTGGCGATCAAGATTTCTACTTCCGCATTCATGCCAGGCTTGAGCAGATCACCCTGATTGTCCAGGCGGATTAACACCGCAAACATCGTCACGTTCTGTTCAACGATTGCTAGCGGTTCTATTTTCAGCACCTCACCGTCGAAGGGTTGGTTGGGATAGGCCGCGACCGTCACGCGAGTCGCCATACCCGGCCTGATCTTGCCGATGTCGGTCTCGTCGACCAGTGTCCGAACCTGCACCGTTCTCAGGTCCGCCATTGTCATTAGGACGCTGCCGCCGCCGACATCCTGGGTCGGCGATGAGATGACCGACCCCGGCTCCACATTCCGCTGAATGATCGTCCCGGTGATCGGCGCGCGTACTTCGGTATCGTCCATCGCGATTTTCGAGTTCTCCACGGCGACCTCCATCCCGATCACCTGGGCCTGAGCGTTGGCATGTTCTAACAGGCTCTGCTCGTAGTCCGCCTCCGTCACCGTCCCCGACTCGTAGAGCGTCTGCGAACGCTCCATCTGGGTCTCCGCGATGGCGCGTCTCGCTCTGGCCGCCACCAGGTCGGCTTCAGCCTCGGCGAGCCGATTACGCGGCGTACGCTGGTCGATCTCGACGAGCAGGAAGCCCGCTTCGACGACGTCGCCGGTCTCGGCGTGCATGGCCAGAATCTCGCCAGACGCCTTCGACTTTACCTCGACCGTTATCTTAGGCTCGATCACGCCAGCCGCGTCCACCGTCACGTCGATGGCTCTGGTCTCGACCGGCGCTGTGTCGTAAAGCGACGCTAGCGCGTCCGGTTGCTCCTGCTCGCACGCCGTGACCGTGAGTACGACCGCTATTGCTAGCCAAACTCGCATTGTCAGTGACTCCCTGATGTCATTTCCTGATCCGTCTCGATCGAGCCGTCGCGGAGGATAATCGAGCGCGCCGCGTGTGCCGCAACATTCGCCTCGTGCGTGACGAGTATGATCGTGTGGCCCGCTGCATGGAGTTCGTCGAACAGCGCCATGATACTTTGCCCTGTTACCGTATCCAGATTGCCCGTCGGTTCGTCGGCGAGAAGGATGCTCGGCTCCGTGACGAGCGCCCGCGCGACCGCGACTCGCTGACGCTGGCCGCCCGACATCTCGGTCGGCCGATGGGTCATGCGGTCGGCCAGCCCCACTCGCGCCAACGCAGCGCCAGCGCGCTCCAGTCGTTCTCTGCGCTTCATGCCGCCGTAGATCAACGGCATCTCCACATTATGCAGTGCGTTCGCTCGAGCCAACAGATTGAATGTCTGGAACACGAAGCCGACTTCGCTGTTGCGGACCCGAGCGAGCTCCCGGTCGTTCATCGCCGAAACCAAATCGCCGTTGAGCCAATACTGGCCGTCGTCCGGCGTGTCCAGGCAACCGATCATATTCATCAACGTGGACTTACCCGAGCCCGACGGTCCCATGACCGCAACATATTCGCCACGATCGATCTGTAGATCGACGCCGCGCAGCGCGTGAATGACTTCGCCGCCCATATGGTAGCGCCGCATCAGATTGTGCGTCACGATGGTCGCTTCCGTATTTCCTGCCGTCATAGGTCTCACGCCGTTCGGAGGGCCGTATCGTTATCACTTCTTGCGTCGATCGAGGCG
>JAZFPW010000253.1:0-2437 GCA_036444815.1 Gammaproteobacteria bacterium | reverse complement strand
TACCATGCGATGAATTCCAAGAGCCGTCACCGCCCCCATTACGATCGGGGAATCCTATTTGAACATTCGGCTTATCTGGGCTAGCTCCGAGCCCGATTGGAGTCTGCCCAGGACTAGGGTCTTCATTGCTTGTCCAGTTATCGCACGTGTAGTCGAGGTCTGCAGAGAACGCGCGCCCGTCTGTTTGAGAGCCCGTTAAAATTTCATGGCGATTGGAATAAGGCGTTGTCCTTACATACTCCCAGTCGCCATCTCTAGGATGCTTGTAGTCATTCAGCCCAGGCACGATCTGGCCTTTCTCGGTAAGTCCTGACTGCTTTGTTAGATTATTACCGAGTCGTGCGAGTTCGAGCGTGTCTCCATGTAGATGGGCGAGGTCGCGGGCGATCATTACGCCATCGAAGTTATACCAGGGGCCCGTGCCGATTCGATCGCGCGCGTCGATGGCCGGCTGGCCGGGGCGGGCCTGCGTGCTGAGATAAGCGTGCCAGGTCCGGTCGTCCGCGCCGACGGCTTCTGCAAGTATCTGACAATGCGCATCCGCGCCGGCCAAACCGCCGAGATTACCGCCGTCGCCGATCGGCTCGCTAGTGACGAAGAATGTCATTGGGGTGCCGCCCTCGAGCCCGTGCTGCGCGAAGACCTGCGGTGGAATGAACGCCACGAAGGCACTAAGCGCGGACGCCAGGAAGGCGGTTCGCATACATCTCATCAGCATCGGCATCATGATCCCCCCTTAACGAGAAAAATCGGTCCTGGAATCAAATAATAACTGCTTGGAGAAAAAAAACTCAGTCCCTGCCACCGAAAGGGCCCGCCTGGAAGATTAATGAACGCTTAGTCCGGAAGAGTACAATCAAACTCCCTGATTTTCTCACCAGGCACCCACTCATAGCCCTGTCGCACCACCCCCGGCTCGGCGAGGTTTTCAGCGTCCGTGATGATGGCCTCCCAAGTCATCCGTCGCTCGTCGTCGCTCAGCGTGAAACGCTCAACAATTTCCACCGCTTCGCTCTGTGGGGTCCCTTGGTTGTCGAAATACGGCCAGCTGATCCGATCTGTCGATACGATCAGTGTGTTGCCTTCCCAGTGCCCAATCGAGTAGCCCATCGGGCTTGCCGGGGCAGTCTCAGCGCCGTCTGGCGTACTCATATATATGCGCCGAACACCGTCCCACTCTTCCATCCGCACGATGACAATATCGTCGCTCTCTCGCACGAGCTCTATGGGATAAGGCGAAGCCATGGCATCCACCATGCCGGGCGCTATGCACCGCAACCTCGGATCATCCCTGGGCGCCTCCCATGCGGCCTTGGCGGCCTCTGCCGTCGGAGTGCGCGTTGCTGTCCATCGTTGGAACTCGGAGTTGCTCCATACGCGGAAGATCCCGTCCGCGCTTTCCTCGGCTGCGATCACGTTGGCCGTTGTAAAGGGGACTCGCTCGCTGAAATCGATGGTTTCACTTGACCATCGGGCGGTTACGCCCGCGTCCATCAATGTTTCTCTTCCGTCTGGCAACAAAACATTTGTCGCGTAGAAAGAGTCGTCCAAGCGCCTGGAGGGATAGCCTGCGGCTCTTATTACCTGACCCTCGACATACAGGTCCTCTGTTATTCCGTATCTATCCATTTCACCGAGCGCGTTCGTTTCGAGCTCCCAACTCTTTCCGTCAACGTCAGTAACCCAGAAGCGAACATGCGGATTTCTCCAGAACACACGGGTAAGCTCCCCTTCGATCTCGATGATTTCATTTCGATCAAAGAGCGTGCCGACTGAGTGATGAGCGATCGTTAGAGTTGGTAACAACAGGAACGCTGCTAAGCCAATGAGTTTCATAGAGCCCCCTTCCAAATTCGGTGACCGTGTTCGTCGACGCCTAGCAGGCAAGAGTACGCCAGCTCGATAATGCAGACGTTCGCCGCCCGGCTACGAATAGCCTAGTCGCCCGCCGAGCAGTTGAATCGCTTAACCGTCTCTTCCGGGCGCCATAACCAATACTTCTCCTGCTCTACTGGTTCCGTGAATGTCGCGGGATCTGTAACTGTCAGCTTGTAGTACAGACGATCTCCTTCGCTACTCGGAGTGAATTGCTCGACGATCTCAACCGCTTCACTCTGTGGGATTCCCGACTGGTTAAAGTATGGGTAGTCGACACGCGTCGTCGTCACAACGAGCGTATCTTCGTCCCACGTCCCTGTCGAGTATCCCCACGGGGACGCGGGCTGTTCCTCCGCTGAGGCGTTGGTGCCCATATGAATGGTTCGGACTACATCGTATTCTTCGATATGCAGAGCGATATCCTCACTTTGCTGAATAAACTCCATCGGGTACGGCTGCTCCATAATGCTCGGCATACCCTTCGGCGTACAATTCCTAGTCGGATTTTCCGTCGCAATATCAAAGGCAGCTAACGCGGCTCGAGCAGCATCCGTCATCG
>JAZFPW010000252.1:0-4937 GCA_036444815.1 Gammaproteobacteria bacterium | reverse complement strand
CACTGACGTCGATCAACGCGCGCGATCATTGCTGACGATGTTACGTCGGGGCGGCATCGCCGTCGCGAATCTTCTCGTGAGCCGCTAGAATTCCACCCTCTTACGCGAACCGCATTTCGGAGAGGTGGCTGAGTGGCTGAAAGCGCTCCCCTGCTAAGGGAGTAAGGGTTAAAAGCCCTTCGAGGGTTCGAATCCCTCCCTCTCCGCCATGACGGTGGCGCGCCGCGGCAGTAGACCGCGACCAACTATGATGACCAGAGAAGCTGTAATCGTCTCAACGGCACGCACGCCTATCGGCAAGGCGTATCGTGGCGCGTTCAACAACACCTATGGCGCGACGCTGGCCGGTCATGCGATCAGCCACGCCCTGTCGCGCAGCGGGCTCGAGCCCGCTGAGATCGAAGACGTCATCATCGGTTGCGGCCGCCCCCAGGGAACCACGGGAAATAACATCGCCCGCCAGTCCGCGCTGCGCGCCGGCCTGCCCAAGGAGGTCGGCGGCCTGACCGTCAGCC
Organism: Gammaproteobacteria bacterium; assembly: GCA_036444815.1. Lineage (GTDB taxonomy): Bacteria > Pseudomonadota > Gammaproteobacteria > Steroidobacterales > Rariloculaceae > SMWC01. The sequence goes on along the minus strand of JAZFPW010000252.1, from coordinate 4,422 downwards.
GGCATTGCGCTTCGGGGCTGCAGGCCATCGCGGTCGCGGCGCAGCGGATCATCGTCGACGGCCTGACGGCTTGTGTGGCCGGTGGCCTGGAGTCCGTCTCGCTGGTCCAGAACGAGCACGCCAATACGCATTTCACCGACGATCCCGAGTTACTCGCGCTGCAGCCCGACATCTACATGACGATGCTCGAGACCGCAGAAGTCGTGGCCTCACGTTACGATATTTCGCGTGAAGCGCAGGACGAGTACGCCGTCACGAGCCAGCAGCGCACGGCCGCGGCCCAGCAGGCGGGGCGCTTCGACCAGGAGATCGTCCCGCTGGCGACGACCAAGGTCGTCAAGGACAAAGACTCGAGTGAAGTCAGCGAGGAGCGCGTCGAGTTGACGCAGGACGAGGGTAACCGGCCGTCGACGACGCTCGAGGGCTTGGCGGCCCTCGCGCCGGTCCTTGGCGAGGACAAGACCGTCACGGCTGGCAACGCCTCACAGCTCTCCGACGGCGCGTCTGCGTGTGTCGTCGTCGACAGTCAGTTCGCAGAGCGGCGAAACCTGGAGCCGCTGGGAGCCTATCGTGGTCTCGCGGTCGTCGGCTGCGCTCCCGATGAAATGGGCATCGGCCCGGTATTTGCCGTGCAACGATTGCTCGAGCTCCACAGCTTGAGCGTCGACGACATCGACCTCTGGGAGCTCAACGAGGCGTTCGCCGTGCAAACGATCTATTGTCGGGATCGGCTCGGCATTCCGCCGGAAAAATTGAACGTCGATGGCGGTGCGATTTCGATCGGCCATCCCTACGGCATGAGTGGCGCACGCCTGGCCGGACACGTATTGCTCGAAGGCAAGCGCCGTGGCGCCAAACACGTCGTCGCGACGATGTGCATCGCCGGCGGCATGGGCGCGGCCGGTTTGTTCGAAGTCTTCTGAATTCGGCGCGACACACACTCTGGAGGAGATTGCACGATGAAATTCTCGACTCGAATCTTGATGGCGGGGCTATTCGTTCTGGTCGGCGCGGTAGGCGCCCCCGCGACAGTTTCGGCAGAGACGATCGCGGTGATCGGCACCGGCAATGTCGGCGGCGCGGTGGGGCCGCAGTTCGCGAAGCTCGGACACGACATCATCTACGGTTCGCGTGAGCCGACGCGGCAGGACGTCCAGGAACTCGTAGCCCGCACGAGCGGCGACGCTGTCGCGATGCTGCCGGCCGATGCGGCCGCGGACGCCGACATCGTCATTATCGCCGTGCCCTGGGGCGGCGCCGAGAATGCCGTCATGAGTCTCGGCGACTTGTCGGGCAAGATCATCCTCGACCCGACTAACGCCGTGCGTCGCGACGCCGATGGGACGCGCTACCACAACGTAGAGACCTCGACCGGTCAGACGATTCAAGGCTGGGCGCCGAACGCGATGGTCGTTAAGGCCTTCAATACGCTGAGTTCGGAGACGATGGCCGATCCGAGCAGCGCTGGCGGCCCGGTGACGATTCCGATCGCGGGTAACGACGCCGCGGCCAAAGCCGTGATCGCCGGTCTGGTCACCGGCATCGGTTTCGAAGTCGTCGACATGGGCTTGATCGGCGCGGCGCACGCGATCGAACAGATGCTGATCGTGCGCGGCAATGCCGGCGTTCTCGGCTCGCCGTTCAATTACTACTTCCGGCCGGTACCACGGGACTGACCCGCTCCTACAGCGCGTACTCCATCCGGAGATGCGGGATGTCGGCCTCGTCGAACGGCTCGGCGCTCGTGATGCGATAGCCTAGGTTCTCGTAGAACGGTACGGCCGAGACCTGGGCGTTGCACCAGACCTTGTCCAGGGCATTGTCTCTGGCGATGCCGTGGGCATACTCCATCAGCGCCTTGCCGACTCCCTGGCCGCGGCGCGATGCGACGACGGCGACGCGCCCTACTTTGCCGGCCAGCGCCAGGTCGATGCGGCCGGTGCCGACCGGTTCTCCATCGTCGTGGGCCAGCAGGTGGATGCAATGCGGGTCGCGATCGTCGAGCTCGAGACTCTGCGGCACTTTCTGTTCGTCGACGAACACGGCGTAGCGGATGCTGCAGAGTTCGTCGTGGTCGGCAGTGAAATCGGCTATGCGGACGGTCAGCATCGTCGCACCAGTATAGTCAAGAAGGCGGCACGGGAGTGCCGCCGTCACCGTAGACGAAACGCTCCATCTCGCCGTGGATACGCCACACCGTTGCGGCGGTCGGCGGTCGTGTGCAGCGCGACACGCCGATCGTAACGGCGAAGTTGACGAGCACGGACCAGATGCCGCCGTGCAGGCTCAACGGGTGTGGGATCACGACCAGCGTCAGATACAGCGTCGCCAACCCAAACCCGATACCCGCTAGAACTCCGGTACGTGTCAGGAGGCGCCGCGTCGGAAAGCAAACGCCGAGGACGGCCGGCATCAGTTGCAACGCGCCGGCGCCCGAGAGCGCGACGAGTACGACGAGGAACTCGAGGGTATTGACGGTGAGCAGGTAGCCGACGACGAGCAGCGCGACGACGAGCACGCGGCCGACCAGTATGTAGTGGCTCGGACTCGCGTGCGGCGCGATGTAGCGTTGATAAACGTCGCGCGTCAGCACCGTCATGTTCGCGTGCAGGATCGAATCCAGCGTCGACATCGCCGCCGCGGTCGCGCCCGCGAGGATGACGCCCGTCAGCCACGCCGGCGCGTAACCAAACAGCATCTCGGGAAAGATCGTGTCCGCGATCTCAATGTCCGGCATCGTGAGTGCACCGCCCAGTCCGACCAGCGCTGCCGGGATGTACAACGTCATCAGGAAGATCGGGGTCGTGGCGCCCAGCCACTTGATGGTCTGCGCCGACGCCGCCGTGTAGTAGCGGATCATCAGGTGTGGCTGAAAGATGATCCCGAACGAGAACACGACCGTGAAGCCGATCCACATTCCCGGCGTGAAGAAACCTTCGGGGCCGGGCAGGGTCAACAGATCCGGCCGCTCCACCGCCACGCGTTGCCACAGCGCCAGCGGCCCGCCGAAAAGCTTGTACGTCAGCACGAGCGCACCCACCCAGACGGCCACGTACATCCATGCTCCCTGCAGCACGTCGGTCCAGTAGACGGCCCTCAAGCCCCCGGCGATCAAGTAGCCTGCAGCCACCACGAGCAGGATCAGCGTGCCGAGTTCGAACGATATTCGCCCGCCGGACGCGACCGACAGGATGTAGCCGAGCCCGCGCGCCTGCACTTGTATATAAAGGATCGTGAAGCCGACCGAGACGACCGCAACGACGACTCGAACGGCTTCGCTCTCATAGAAGTCGGCGAGCATGTCGGCCGGCGTGAAATAACCGAAGCGTTTACCCAACGCCCAGATTCGGCTGCCAAGCACGTAGGTCAACGCCCCGAATAGAACGGTCCACGATCCGGCGACCCAGAAGCCGATCCCGTGTGTGTAGAAAAACCCGCCCGAGCCCAGAAACGCGAACGCGGAATGGAACGTCGCCACGACAGTAAGATAAAGGATCACGAAGCCGGTCTTGCGGCCGTAAAGCAGGAAATCTTCGAGGTTGGGTGCGAGCCGCCGGTTGGCGATGACTCCGAGGATGATCGTGGCCATCAGATAGGCGAAAATCAGGCCGGTGGCGACGACCCAGACGTCCATCTACACGCCGCGCCGTTGCGCCCAGATCAACACGGCGATCAAGGCGAAGTACAGGACCAACAGATAGGCATACAGGAACGGCAGGCCGAGCACCCACGGGGCGATCCGGTTGGCGACTAGATACACGAACGGTGGTTGTGTCAGCGCGAACAGCGCGCAGAAGGCCAACACCGCGATCCAGCCGTCCCGAGTTCGCGGCCGGTAGTGAGAACGGTAGTTGGGATACTCGTCGCTCGGTGTGTCGGCGCTCCGTTCTGTGATGTTGTGGTTTGCCATTCCGGTCGTGGCTTCACTCGCGCTTCCGAGCGAAAAAAAGCCCGGTTTTTACACCGGGCTTAGAATGTAATCCTGGGCAGACGGGGGAGTGTCCGGCCAGGACTGCTTATGTTAACTCGGGTCGGGGGAGCTTGCTAGTCTTTCGGTACCGAGAAGCCTAGAACCTGCCAAACCAGCGAAGTATTCGCTCTTTCCAGGTCAGCGGCGTCTCTACATAGGAGTTGATCTCGATCTTCGACGTAGCCCCGAATGGGTCAGGATCTGCCGTCTCTATCTCCAGCTGTTTGAGCTCGAGTTGGTCGGTTGCGCCGAAGGGCACGAACGGGCTCGCGTCGGTCAACTTGTCCGGATCGTCCATGTCGTCATCTCTAGAGGAGCATAGATAGGGACAGGATCTACCTTCTGCCGGCCCGGGTCTGTGACCGGATTCACGATTGGCCGTGATTCGCCAGCGAGCTGCGTGCCCACCACGTCTGAAGAAAACTTCAGAAGTTCGAGGCCAGGGCGGGTTT
>JAZFPW010000251.1:0-2827 GCA_036444815.1 Gammaproteobacteria bacterium | reverse complement strand
GGCAAGACTCAAGGATTTCAACTGCATCCTATCCTCCTAGCTCAAGATGCGATGCAACTAGCGTTTCTGTCGACGCGCCTGGGCACAACGGGTTCCCCTTCATTGCTCCTGACTCACTCCCCATGGGGCTCGGACGCGCGCATTGCGAACTTTGACCGCGTCGGAGTAGTTTCGATAGCGAATCCGATCACCAGCCTCGTCGATGAACTGCAGAGATTGTTGGAAGAATCCCGGCGGAACGGAGCCCGGCGGCACAGTCGCCTCCACGATGTACAGGCGGCTGTCGTGTAAATAGATGCCAGCGTAGGTGCGAGTTAGATCCGAGTTCGTAATCTGTAGCTGGTGGCCTTCAACCAAGTCGATATAATGGTACGCGTCATACGTCACCTCGCCGCCCCTTTGGCGAATATTCCACGCCGCATAGGCGACGGATGCTCGCACATCAACTTCCCAGTAAACCGATAAGTAGTCCGCTTCAGTCCTGTCGGTTCGCTCCGTGTGTATTCTCTGGGAGTCCGTGTAATCGACGACCGTAACGGCATAGCGATTTGCGCCGTCCTCATAGCTATAGACCCGCGCCGGGAAGATCGCGCCGTACTCCGAGGGATAAGTGATGTCCTGCACCTCGAACTCCCCCGGGGTGTGAATGCTGAACAGATCGGTAGTGCTGAAATAATGGATCCAGTCCTGTGCGACAGAGGGCCCGGATGGGTACAGCATCGAGACTACCGCGATCAACCGCAAAAAGCGCATTATTGACTCCCCGTCAGCTCGTCAACTCGTCAGCTAATACCACTCGCGCAACCGGACTTCGATGCCGCTATCCGCACCGACCAGCGTGGCAAACTCCGCCACGTTGCTGCCGCGATAGTGGTAGGGATAGACGACAGTTGGCGCGAATTCGAGGACCGCGCTGGCGGCTTGGTCTTCCGTCATCGTGTACGGGAGGTTGAAACAGACGAAAGCGACGTCGATGTCCTCGAGCGACCGCATCTCCGGTATGTCCTCTGTGTCGCCGCTGATATAGACACGCGTGCCACCGAACGTGGCCAGGTACCCGTTGCCACGACCCTTATCATGGAAGCGCAGACGCTCCTCCGTCAGGTTATACATCGGGACGCCTTCGATCGCGACGCCGAGCACTGTGGTCCACTCGCCGTTAGCCAGTACGCTCGTGATCTGGCGCAGAGCATCGGGCAACTGCTCCGCGACCGCAGCGGGGGCAATCACCACCGTATCCTCGCCGACAACCGCCGCCAGTGTCCCCGCGTCCAGGTGGTCGCCATGGATATCGGTCACTAGAATCAAGTCCGGGGTCGGCAGACCGTCGAAGCGGTCGGCCCCGCCGACCGGGTCCACATAGATCGTCTTCCCATCCCAACTCATGGCGAATGTGGCGTGGTCAAGAGGCTGAATCACCAGGTCGCCGGTCTCGGTCGCGATATGATCGCCACTAACCATGCCCTGCCCCATCGCGGCGGAGGCGAACAGCGCGGTTAGTGCGCCAACCATGAACAGCGACAGGGACCTTTCGACATGGGCTCTAGTCGAGGTCATCGGCATGATTTCTTCCTTAGTCGTTCCCAGAGGCGATTCTACCCAGTCAATGCCAGTTCTGCCCAGTCGGCGGGCACTAGTTCGCGTCAGCCCTGTCCGCTCGGCTAAACAGGTAGACGGCACCGGACTCATAGGCCGAGTTATCGATCTGCTCACCATCGATGCCGGTCGCAGCGCTGTCTTCGCCACGCGCACCCACGGCCATTAACGCGCCGTCCCGACTGAGCGCAACGGCGCTTCCAAACTCGTCATAGGCCTCCGTGTTCGAGCCCTTGACGTACGCGGTCTGGGTCCAGGTGGTACCGTCGCGGGTGAAGAGATAGACCGCTCCAGCTTCCTGAGCAGTCTCGTCGTCCTGGCTAGCGTTGATCCCCTGTGCGGCACTGTCTTCGAGCTGCGCGCCGACAGCCAGCGTGTCACCGTCGCCACTCAACGTGAGGCGGGATCCGAACCAGTCGTTTCGTGACGTGTTGGACGCCTTGATGTAGGCCTGTTGCGACCAGGTGCCACGGTTTCTGACGAAGACATAGACCGCGCCCGTGGAGGCATCGGTTCGCCGGTCGGGCACCGGCGTCGAGTTGATGCCGGTCGTTACGCTATCTTCATCCAGAGACGCCGCCACCAGCGTGTTGCCGTCATCGCTGATCGCGACGGTAACGCCTAACGAGTCACCTGGCTCCGCGTTCGAGGCTTTTAAGTAGGCGGTCTGCTCCCACTCGTCATCGATCCGGGTGAAGACATAGACCGCACCGGCCCCCCTTACGTCGTCGTCCTGCTGTTCGTTCGTGCTAGCCAGGGAGCCGTCTTCGTCGAAGCCGCTCACGGCTAGCATGTTTCCATCGGCCGTGAGGGAAACGGAGTAACCGAACATGTCGCCGCCGCCCGGGTTCGTCGGCTTGATGTAGGCCTGCTGCGTCCATGAGCTGCCGGCCCGGCTAAAAAGATACACCGCACCGGCCGAGGCTTGTGAGTTGTCGGACTGATCGCCATCGATGCCGGCGGCGCCGCTGTCTTCGGTAATCGCGGAGACCGCCAATGTGTCGCCGTCGTCGCTCAGCGTGAGCGAGAAGCCGAACTGGTCACCGTCGCCCAACTCGTCTCCGCGTCCGGCTTCTCCGGTGTTCGACGCCTTCAGATAGGCTTGCTGCGACCACGTGTCATCATCGCGCGTAAAAACGTACACGGCGCCAGCCTGTGGGATCGAGTCATCGTCCTGGTTGCCGTTAATGCCTTTGGCCGCGCTGCCTTCAAAGTAGGCCGACACGGCCAA
>JAZFPW010000250.1:0-2333 GCA_036444815.1 Gammaproteobacteria bacterium | reverse complement strand
ACGCGCACGCCGGCGCCTGGTCCAGTAACGACGACATACGGCCGGAGCACCGCTATCTGAACATCATCGGCGGCTTCCTGTCGGTGACCGCGGAACGCCGTGATGGTACGCCCACGTTGGCGCTGCGTCACCACGGCGTGGATGGCGAGGTTCTAAACGAAGATATCCTGGTCGCCGAGTAGCGCGGCTCGGCGACGAGGCCATACCGGGCGCGGCGTGAGCGCCGGCTGTCCGGAGTCGCGTCAACTTCAACGGCCGCGCCGCGTTGTATCTCCGTAGTACCGCGAATCGCCGGACGACGCTAGAGCGATCGCATTACAGCAGGAGGGCATGGCCATGGATCCTAGGCAGAATCAGCTACACCGAATTATCTTGATGACGCTAGCGGGCAGCGCGCTGGTCGCGTGTGCCACCACGCCGGAACGGGCGGCAGATACACAGGAGATCGTCGATCTGAGCGGCGACTGGGTCATCAACGAAGAACTCAGCGACAGGCCGAGCGACGTACTGAGCGGTCTGGCAAAGGAACCGTCCGCCGCGAGCGGAATCCTGCAGTCGATCGGAAGGAGTATCAGCGTGTTCGGCATCTCCGTCGGTCAGATTGCCGACATGCTTCCCGACAACGACGACGAGGAAGCGGCGCCCGAATTCCCCCGGGAGATCACCGACCCGATGGGGGAGCTGAGCGTGGTGCAAGCCTCGGACACCGTGGAAGTGGACTACGACAGCCTGTCTACCGTCGTTTATCGGCACGGTGAAACCGTCAGCGATGCCGACCAGCGCGTCTCTGCACAGTGGCAGGAAGGCACGTTCGTCGTAGAACGTCGGCCCACCGATGGGCTCGCATCCGTCGAGACGTTCGAGCTGGCCGCGGACGGCGAGCGGTTGATCTGGATCGTGACGATCGAGACGCCCGCCGGGGATCAGGTCGTGATCAAGCGAGTCTACGATCCCAGGGATGAGCCCGTGCCGCCGAGCGCGGGCAGCTCGGCGAGTTTCGCCGCGCGAACCCCTCAGCACTAGATCACGGGCGGCGGCCGGACGTGCGACCGGCCGTTTCCTTTTCGCGCCTGCATCTCCGATAATCAGCCGCGTTTCCCATTGAGGCTACCGGCGCGCCCGACGTAATGGCCGCCGCGCCGTCCGTGTGCTGCTCGTATCGATGTTTGGCTTGCCGTTAAGCACGACGTTGCTCGTCTTCGGGTTTCCGGTTTTCTGGATCGCCTACACGATCGTGTTCCTGATTGTTTCCCGCGACTGGACAGAGGATTCGAACGCCGGAGACGAGGACGCATGAACACCACGGCGGTCCTGTTCATCTCCTTCTATTTCGCGCTCGTGCTCGGCATCGGTGTCTGGGCGATGCGCAGTGGTGGGGCCAGGGACCTGGAGGGATATCTGTTGGGCGGCCGCAAGGTGGGGCCGATCGTTACCGCGCTGACGCTGCAGACGACGTCGATGAGCGGCTACATGTTCCTCGGCGCGGGCGCGCTCGGCTTCGCCGAGGGGTACTGGGCGTTGTGGTACGCGGCCGGCGACATCGGCGGCGGCGTATTGAATCTCTCGGTTATCGGGCGGCGGATGCGTAAGTTCTCCCAGATCATCGGCGCGCTGACATCCATCGAGTACCTCGAGCGTCGTTACCCGTCGCCGGCCGTGCGCCTGATCGCCGGCGTGCTGACGGTGTTCCTGCTCGGCTGCTACGTTCTCGCGCAGCTGATCGCCGGCGGCAAGGGCATGGCGCTCGTCACCGGCGTACCGTACTCGCTGGCGTTGCTGATCGCCGTCGCCGTCATCCTGATCTACACGCTGCTGGGCGGCTACCTGGCCGTGGCCTACACCGATGCGCTGCAGAGCGTCGTCATGCTGATCGGTATCGGTTGGATACTCGTCGCCGCGTTGTTCGAGGTGGGCGGCCTGAGCGCGGCCAATGAATCGATTGGCTCGCTGGACCCGACACTGCTGTCGGTATGGGGCCAGGGCCTCGGTTACGAAGGCGAGTGGGGTATCGTCCTCGGCGCCGTGTTGATCTTCTCGGTCGGCTATATGGGCTGGCCGCACGTCGTGACGCGGAACATGGCGATGCGACATCCGGCGACGGCACGGCAAGCGGGAGCGTACGCGACGGCGTGGAACCTGTTGTTCGTCTCGACGCCTTATATATTGGGCATCCTCGCGATTGTCATCCTGCCGGATCTCGATGACCCGGAACTGGCAATCATGCGGCTGGCCGAGATGCTGTTACCGGCCGCCGTCACCGGTGTCGTCATGGCGGCCATCATGGCGGCGATCATGTCGACGGCGGACTCGCTGCTGCTGCAGATAGGCTCGGT
>JAZFPW010000249.1:0-3397 GCA_036444815.1 Gammaproteobacteria bacterium | reverse complement strand
ATCGGGGCTGATCGTCGCGAACCCCGCTCTGATTGCGGCGATCCCACCCGAATGTTTGAGTGTGTTGAGCAACAGGATCGCGGCAAAGATGATGAACAGGATGTCGAATGTCACGAACAATCCCTGGATTGTCGCGGCGATGATCTGCACGAACGACATCTTCCATGCGAACCAGCCGATCGCTGCCGCCAGCACATAGACCACGGGCATCGCGGTACGCGCGGCGATACGGAGCCCGATCAGAAGAACCGCCGCGGTCAGAATCGGCAGCACCGCCAGTAACGCTTGGAGCCAGAGGGGCATCGCGACACGACCTCGTTATTCGTCTTCTTTTAACGGCCGGCGATCGTTCGCGGCCGGCGATCATCATACACGGCGGAACGGAAGTGCGGCGACTGGGCCCGCGGGCGCGTGGCGGCTTGTTGACTGTGCGCGGCGCCAGGCGTAGAAGCCCTGCATGGCTGGTGACTGGTCCAAATTCGGTGAACGATATACTCGCCCCACGGGCGCGTTGGAGTTGATGCAGGACCTGGGCGTCGCCATGGAAGGCGAGCACTCGACGCTACTGCTCGGCGGCGGGAATCCGGGCAGTATCCCGGACGTTCAGGCCGTCTTCAAACGACGCCTCGCCGAGATCGCGGCCTGCGACGAGAGCTTCGAGCGCCTCGTCGGAAAATATGCCCATCCGAACGGCGAACGGCGATTTCGTCGACTTCTGGCCGACTTGCTGGCCCGGGAGTACGGCTGGGAACTGACCGCTGACAACATTGCGCTGACCGCCGGAAGCCAGACCGGGTTCTTCCTGTTGTTCAATTTGCTCGCTGGAGAATTCTCGGACGGCAGCCGCAGGCGCATTCTGCTGCCGATCACGCCGGAGTACATCGGCTACACGGATGTAGGCTTGGAGGACGATCATTTTGTCGCTCAACTGCCGAATATCCGCGAACTCCCGGATAATTTCTTCAAGTATCGCGTTAACTTCGATGAGCTGAATGTCACCGACGACATTGCCGCGGTTTGCGTCTCCCGCCCCACGAATCCGACGGGCAACGTCATTACCGATACGGAACTGAGCAAGCTGGATCGGATGGCGAGAGAGGCCGGCGTGCCGCTGATCGTGGATAGCGCGTATGGCTTACCGTTCCCGAGAATCGTCTTCACCGAGGCAACGCCTCTCTGGAACGACAATGTCATCCTATGTATGAGCCTCTCCAAGCTCGGACTGCCCGGGGTTCGAACCGGGATCATCATTGCAACGGAGGAGATCATCGCGGCGCTGACGCGAATGACCGCGGTCTTGAGTTTGGCTGTCGGCAGTGTGGGTCCGGTTCTTCTAGAGCAGTTTCTCGCCAGCGGCGAGATCATGTCGTTGAGCCGGAATTTCATCACGCCGTTCTATCGCAGGAAAGCGCTCGCGACGTGTGAGCAGTTGCAGGCGGAGCTCGATGGAATACCCTACAAGCTGCATACGCCGGAAGGCGCATTCTTCTTATGGCTCTGGTTGCCGGGATTACCGATCCCGAGCGCCGAACTCTATGAGCGCTTGAAGGACAGTGGCGTCCTCGTGATTTCAGGCCATCATTTCTTTCCCGGCGTGACGGAGTCGTGGCGTCATCGCGATGAGTGTCTGCGGATCTCGTTCGCTCAGGACGATGACGTCGTAGAGAGGGGCATCGGAATTCTCGCCGCGGAGATTAAGAGAGTTTTCGCCGAATAGCGTTCCGGCCACAAAGTCGGCCATGCTATGGTCTGGGTATGATGGCGCTGAACGCATAGCGTGGCAGTGAGTCTACGAGCGTAATGGGTGCGCGAATTATGCGAAGCTGCCTGTACGCTGCGGCGGGCGTATTCGCGCTCGTGGCGACGATCTATCTCGTTCGCGCCTTCGATTCCCGCGGTCAGCTGGATCTCGGGCCGGAGCATCGTGTGCGTTTCGTTGCCGAGTTCACCGCTGACCAGGAATCACGAATCGACTGGCAAAACTATCGGGATATCGAGGCGCTGCTGGCGGCGGAGCTGCAGAGCAGGGTCGATACACATCATCGAGGCGATTGGATGCTCGGTCGCCATCTCCCTACGAGCCTTACCCATCCGGATAATCTCGAGGCTAATTGGAATTACTCCTACGTCGCTTCGCCGTCTACCGCGCGGGGCGCTGCTGTCATGCTTCATGGTCTCACGGACTCACCCTACAGCCTGCTGGCGACGGCGAGTCTGTTCGTCGATCAGGGCTACCATGCCGTAGTGCCGCGGATGCCCGGGCATGGCTTCGCGGTCGGTGGACTCAAGCAAGCGAACTGGGACGATTGGGCCGCAATCGTGCGCGTCGCCGTGCGCCATGCACAGACGTTGATGGAACCTGGGCAGCCGCTAGTGCTCGTCGGTTACTCCAACGGCGCGCTGCTCGCCGTCCACTACGCGCTGCGCTGCGGTGACGACGGGAGTAGCCTTTGCCCCGACAGTTTAGTGCTGCTTTCTCCGGCTATCGCCGTGACCCGGTTCGCACGACTGGCGAACTTGCACCATGGGATTTCGTGGGTGCCTTATTTCGAGAAGTTCGAGTGGCAAGATATCTTGCCGGAGATCGACCCATTCAAATTCACGTCGTTTCCCAAACACGCGGGCTGGCAGACTTACGAATTGTCTCGGCGCACAGTCGGTCTCCTAGCCGATCCCGAACGCGTCGAGCGGCTCCCGCCCATCTTATCGTTCCAGTCCATCGTCGATGATTCGGTCAGTGGCGCCGCGACCGTGGACTTTCTCTATAACGCGCTTCCCGCGAACGGCAGCGAACTCGTGATCTACGACGTCAATCGCAGTAGTACCGTGCTGCGGCTCATGAGCGCTCCAGTGGAGGACCCCGTCGACTCATTGTTTGAGAGGGCGCCTCTGAGTTTTTCCGTGACGGTGCTCAGCAACCGGGATAGCTCCGGGGCAGAGGTGGGGAGTACTCGTCTGCCAGCGGGGGAGAGTACCGCTGTCGAGTACGATCTTGGACTCGCATGGCCGCCGGGCGTGTTTTCACTATCGCATATCGCCATACCGTTCCGGTCTGCCGATTCGCTCTATGGCGACGGTAGCGATACAAAGTCAGGGACGACGGAGTCCGGGCTGGTATTGGGCGCGCTAGCGCCCCGCGGTGAGCGCAGCGTTCTAGCGTTGACGCCCAACTATTTTCTTCGGCTTCGTTACAATCCGTTCTACGAGTACCAGGCTGCGAAGATTCGCGATTGGCTCGGCGTATCGGGGCAGGAATAGAGTTCGCACGCTCTCAGCTATCGAGACGCTCGATCAGTTCGGGCAGCACGGCGAAGAGGTCGCCGACCAGGCCGATGTCTGCGACTTCGAAAATGGGCGCTTCCGCGTCTTTGTTGATCGCGACGATCGTCCCGGCATC
>JAZFPW010000248.1:0-3069 GCA_036444815.1 Gammaproteobacteria bacterium | reverse complement strand
TCCCCGCCACGGCCGGGGCGCCCGCCCTCGAGCAGCCATATCGCCCCATCCGGCCCTTGCTCGACTGCTCGAATGCGGCGACCCATCTCGAAGCGTTGCGCCTCACGCGCGGACTCGCCGTCAAACTCTACTCTCACGAGGGATTCTGACGACAAACCACCGATAAATGCGTCGCCCCTCCAGTCGGGAAACTCGCTGCCGCTGTAGAACATCAAGCTCGATGGAGAAATGACCGGATCCCAAAAAACGGCCGGTGCCGCGAACTCGGGACGTGTGTCGTGATCAGGAATGTCGGTGCCATTGTAATGGTTGCCGTTCGATACGATCGGATAGCCATAGTTCGCGCCTCGCCGAACGAGATTGACCTCGTCACCGCCACGCGGGCCCATTTCGACATCCCAAAGCCGGCCTGATTGATCGAACGCCAACCCTAACGGGTTCCGATGACCAAGCGACCAGATCTCGGCCGTTACACCGCCGCGCTCGAAGAACGGATTATCGTTCGGGATTGAGCCGTCAACGTTGAATCGCAGGACCTTGCCCAGATTCGACTCCATGTCTTGTGCCGGGTCAAATTTCTGGCGCTCTCCGGAACTGATCCACAGATACCCGTTCGGCCCGAAGACAATTCGATGACCAAAGTGGCCCTGCCCGGTGACTTTTGGTACTTGACGCCAAATGACCTCTAAATCCGCGAGTTCTCCACCGTCTCCCGCAAAGTTCAATTGCGCACGCGCGACGGCCGCGCCGCTCGTCTCGCCGTTACCGCGCTCGACATAACTGACGTAGACCATGTTGTTATCGCTGAAGTCGGGATGGAGCACGACGTCACCGAAGCCACCCTGGCCGCCATGCTTGACTTCGGGTAAGCCGGTAATCTCACCGATGCTTCCATCGGAGTTAAGAAGTTTAAGCGCGCCCCCCACTTCGCTGATGAGCAGTCGGCCGTCAGGAAGAAACTCCAATGCCCATGGCTCGTCAAATTGCCCAACCGTGGTGACTGTGAACTCAGCATGCTGCGCATACACTGATCCATCGGTTCCCGTGCAAGCGGCTAGCGCAAACGTCAAGCAAACCAACATTTTGAATTTTCCGGACATCTTCGACCCCCTTAGCGGTCAAACAGTGAGGATACGGCCTTAACTAGCGATTCGCCGCCCAGAGTTTAACGGCATTTGCTGGCAGTCAGTTCCGCTGCTCCCGATCAGTGTACTACTAATTCTGTCGACGTCATCGGACCGGCCCCAACTCCTGGACTATATCCGCAAGTGCCTCCGGTTGCCCTGAGGTAGTCAAATGCCCACCAGGAAACATAGTGCAGGAATCTCCTAGATTCTGGCTGAATCGAGCGTTCGCTCAACTAACCGATCTGTAAGTCAGCTGTAAGGCCTGCGTAAGCTCGATGTATCTGCGTGCCCGCTAGATTGGACCCTGTAGATCCGATATGAAGAGGAGACACTCAGATGAACTCACCAGCAAGACTGCTCACATTCAAGAACAGCCGCCAGGAAGAGGGGCCGGCGAGGGCTGCCGTCCAGAAGCTTAGACCGTCCTGGTCAGATCGGCTCCAGTTTCTAGCGCTTCGTCCACGGAATTTGCTGCTCCTGTTGGTTTCCCTCAGCTATCGCAGCTTCCTCTGGTGCTTCCAGTTGCTCGCGCCCAGGTATCTGAGCTGGAGTAGCCAGATTCGTGCGAAGCAAGCGTTCTATCGAGCCGTTCGGAGAGTACCGGCGTATGCCGAATTCGTCGAAGCACGCGGCATGCAGGCCGATGGACCTCCGGAGACAGACAAGGACTCCTACGTAAGAGCCTATCCGACTGAGCGGCGTTGCGTCGGCGGGCGGATTCCGTCCACCAGGGTCATGATCGACGAGTCTTCAGGGAGTACCGGAATTCCGTACAACTGGGTTCGCGGTGCCCGGGAGCGCAGCGAGGCGCACCGCTTCATCAGCTACTTCGCAACGTACTGCTTCGGGGAGGCGCCGTTCGTCACGATCAATGCGTTCTCGATGGGAGCATGGGCGACCGGCCTGAACATGGGAATCGCTCTCCAGCGCAACGGCATCGTGAAGAACACAGGCCCAGACATCGAGAAGATTCTTAACACCCTCTCGTTCTTCGGGCCAACCAAGCCCTATCTCATCTGCGGGTATCCGCCGTTCCTGAAGCAATTGCTCGACGTCGCCGAATCCAGGGACTTCCCGTTCCGCGACTTTCAGTTGTACGCGTTGCTCGGTGGCGAGGGTATGTCGGAAGGACTGCGGGACTATCTGCTTCGCCGGTTCGAGAAAGTCTACAGCGGCTACGGCGCAACGGATCTCGAGATCGGTATCGCCGGCGAGACGCCTGTGACGGTTGCCATTCGCCGTTTGGCCCGCGAGGACGAGAACGTGAAGACGGCCCTGTTCGGTGACGACTCCCGCCTGCCGATGGTCTTCCAGTACAACCCGCTCATGCACTACATCGAGGTGAACGACGACCGCGAAGTCATGTTCACGATCACGCGCTCATCTCTGCTGTCGCCAAGGATCCGCTACAACATTCACGACGAGGGGGGCGTTGCCCGATACGATCAGATGGCCCGATCGCTGGCGAAAGTGGGACACGACATACTCGACCTCCACGATAACGCCGGTCCTCTGATGCGCCTTCCGTTTCTCTGGGTCTACGGGCGGAGTGACTATACGATCAGCGTAATGGGGGCGAACATCTATCCGGAAGATCTGGAGAGCTGTCTTTACGCCGATCCGGAGCTGGCCCGTGTTACGCGTTCGTTCTGCCAGTCCCTGCTGGAGTCGCCGGATGGAGACGTACGCCCCTGCTTCTACTTCGAGATCGAGACGACTCCCAGCAGAGAACTCAAGGCACGGTTTTCCAAATCGATCCTGAAGCATCTTCTTAATCTGAACGCAGACTTCCGTGAAGCCTGGCAAGAGTACCCGGAGATCCTGGTGCCAGAGATCCGACTCCACCCTGTGGGTGAAGGTCCGTTCGCAGCCGACACGGGGCGAATCAAGCAGACTCGCATCCTGAGGAGCAAGGAGTGATCTGGTCGGGCGACCTCGTCGG
>JAZFPW010000247.1:0-2182 GCA_036444815.1 Gammaproteobacteria bacterium | reverse complement strand
TTCTCAACGAAGGGATCCTCACAAACCCCGGCACGGCGGGTCCGTACACGGTCGAGGCCGACCTCACGTCGGTCGATCCGGACAGCGGCGGACTCGACGACGGCGCCGGCGATCCGCCGCAGACCTTCTCCACCGAGATCGTCCTTACGATCGGCGGTGACGACCTGTGCAGCACGGGCCCGGCCTTCAATTGTCTGCAGGCCGAGAAGGTGTCGCTGAAGATTAAGGAAGGCAAAACCGACGCGAAAGACTCTCTCAAGTGGAAGTGGTCGAAGGGGGATCTGTACCTGCAGGGTGCTACCGGCGATCCGTCGGACCAGACCGAGTACGCGCTGTGCGTCTACGATAGCTCCGGCGGGGTGGGCGTGGTCAGGACAGCGCTTAGGGTCGATCCCGGAATGCTGTGGGACAACAAGGACCCCAAGGGTTGGAAGTACAAGGACAAAAACGGCACCTCGGACGGCGCCACCAAGGTGTCTCTCAAGGTCAAAGACGCCGGCAAGAACCAGGCTATGCTGGCTGCGAAAGGCGTGAACATCCCCATGCCCGTGCCGGTCGGTGGTGGACGGTACTTCGAGCAGGCTCCGAACGTCATCGTGCAGCTCATCAACAGCAAGGGCGTCTGCTGGAACAGCGAGTTCACCACGTTCAAGAAGAACGAGGACAGCAAGTTCCAGGCGAAAGCACCGTAGCGGTCTCACGGCCCGGCCTTTCCCCCGGGTCGTGGTGGACAAACTGCGTCAACTGCCACCACCCGGCGGGCAAGCTCCCGGCACAGTGGACACACGGGGTACGAATGAACTCGGCCGTTGCAGGAAGTAGGAGCGCCGCGAGGTGACGTCGTGACGCCACACAGGCGGATCTCCGATCAGGAGTCCAACGCGTTCTGCGCAACGCTCAGATCCCGCGAAGCGCGATGCCGCACGAGCCACACCACCGCCGCTACGACCACTGCGACGCTGATGCATTGCGGGTCGGTAAGGCCGAGTAGGATCGGCTCGTTGGTACGTACGATCTCGACCAAGAAGCGCGCGATGCCAGTGAGCACGAGGTAGATCGCGAAGACGCTGCCCCTACGCGTGACGCGCGTACGCAGGCGCCACAGCACCGCGAAGATCGCCAGCAGTGCGAACAACTCATAGAGTGCCGCGGGATGGACCTCCACGCCGGGCGCGTGCGGCCAGGGCGCGATACCGTTCGGGTACGCCACTGCCCAAGGCAGATCGGTCGGAGTACCCCAGTCTCCATCGCCCGACAGATGGCAGCCGATGCGTCCGATGGCCAGGCCGAGAGCCCACGCCGGAGCGGCCGAGTCCATGGCGCTCGCCCACGCCACCCCCGCGCGACGGATCGGCCAGACGGTCGCCAGCACGCCGCCGGCGAGGCCGCCGTACCACACGAGTCCGCCAGTGCTAACGAGAAATCTGAGCGGTGCCTCTGTGAAAGACTGCCAGTTCTGGAAGCCGTAGTTCAGGCGCGCGCCCACGAGACCGCCGAGCGCGGCGAACGCGAGGCCCTCCCAAGCAAGTCGGCGCGGCTCGCCTTTGCGAGCGAAGTCGCAGTGCATCACCACGGCACCGGCCAGGAAGGCCAGCGTCACCATGAGGCCGAAGGAGTAGATCGGCATCGGCCCGAGCGTGAAGAGTATTGGCCGCATCGTTGGCGATCGCCATGCTATGCCAGCAGCGGTTTCCGGAAAACCGCTTGCGAGCAGATCAGGGTAGTAGGCAGATCCGTGTAATTTTATACGCTAAGCCGGTTCTGCCACGGCCCCCGTCAGTTTTTTACACTTCTTACATACCACGACCGACTTTGTCACAAGTTTGTAGCGTCAACGCAGCGTTGTCAACATAGCGTCGCCTGAACGAGGCAAGACCGTACAGCCATCGATTCACTTGCCTTTCTAGGGAGACGTGCGGACGATTCGTCAAAGGCCGCTCAGGCAATCCGGGGGGTAGGCCCCGGGGTCAGTCTGTACTCGCCGAGATCGAGCGACAGCTCGAACTCGAGAGCGACGACGGTCGGCCTTAGCGAGTGCGTCTAGTTGAGAAGCTGCTCCAGATGGCGCAGGGTGGGGCTGTGAGAGCGATGGATCTCGTGCTGAAGCGCGTCGCACCTGAGCGACTCGCGGTCGATAGTAGATGAAATGCCGCAATTTCATCTACTCAGCCGGTCTCTGGTA
>JAZFPW010000246.1:0-3908 GCA_036444815.1 Gammaproteobacteria bacterium | reverse complement strand
TCCGCATGAGGGTGAGCCGCCCAGCCCAGGACGCGGTCATAGAGGGCCGAGAAGACGCTCAACGTTCGATTCCTTCCACGAGCGGCACGAAACTGACGAGCCCCAGTGCCTGCCGTTGAAAGTCATCGCCATCGCGAGTGACACACACGAGGCCTTGTCCGCCGTGACTACCTACCGGAATCACCAACCGTCCACCATCGTCGAGCTGCGCGAGTAACTCCTGAGGAATTTCTTGCGGCGCGGCGGCGACGATGATGCCGTCGAACGGCGCGTGACTGTGCCAGCCTTGCCAGCCATCGGCATAGCGCAGCGTCACGTTGTGAATGTCGAGCGTTCGAAGTCGCTCCTTGGCACGTTGAAACAACGGACGAATACGTTCGAGGCTATAGATATGCTGCGCCAACGGGGCCAACACGGCCGTCTGGTAGCCGCAGCCGGTACCAATCTCCAAGACCTTGCCGAGTTTCTCCCCGGTCGGTAGGTCGCGGATCAATGCTTCCGTCATGACGGCGACGATATAAGGCTGTGAAATAGTTTGACCGAACCCGATCGGTAGTGCGGTGTCTTCATAGGCGCGACTCGCCAACGCCTCATCGACGAACAGATGCCTGGGCGTCGCGCGGATCCGCTCCAGCACCGCATTATTCACGACTCCTTCGGCCCTGAGACGTTCGATCAGGCGATCCCTGGTTCGAGCCGAGGTCATCCCGATACCCACATGCTGGCGCTGGTTCACAGCGTCTGCAGCCACGCGTCGACGAGCTCCCGCGCCTCGTGGTCGGTCATATCGACCTTGATCGGCGAGACGGAGATACAACTGTTAGCAATCGCATGAAAATCGGTACCCGCACCGACATCCTGCGCGTCTCCTGCCGGGCCGACCCAATAGATCGGCGAGTCCTTCGAATCGCTTGCCGGGATAGCTGGCGCGGATTTGTGCCGAGATCCAAGCCGCGTGGAGTGAATACCTCGGAGAGCGCGCTCAGGCACGTCCGGCACGTTGATATTGAGGATCGTGTCGCCAGGCAGCGGATCGTGTTTCATCCGGCGTACGAGCTGCCGTATAAGCGACACTGCGGTGCCGAAATTCTGCCCATCACCAAGAACCAAAGAGACAGCAAGCGCCGGCAAGCCCAAGAATCTGCCTTCCATCGCGGCGGCGACCGTGCCGGAATAGAGGACATCGTCGCCGAGATTCGCGCCATGGTTGATTCCAGAGATGACCATGTCCGGCTCATCCGCCAGGAGCCCTGTAATTGCCACATGGACACAGTCTGTCGGCGTGCCGTTTACGTAGTAGACATTGGCTTCGACTTGCTCCACTCTGAGTGGTGCATCCAGAGTCAGTGAGTTGCTCGCACCACTACGATTACGATCTGGAGCAACGATCGTGACCTCCGCTAGCTCCGCAAGCCCGTCGGCCAGCGTGCGCAACCCCCGAGCTTGGTAACCGTCGTCATTGGAGAGCAGGATTCGCACGTGCCGGTCCCTGGAATCGCCACGAATCGCGTAACTATACTGGAAGCCTCGGGGCAAGAGGAGCCGCTACGTTGACAAGCGATAAGGACACGGATGCATTCGCGAAAGCAATGCAGGGAGTGAAGCCACTGCGACAGGTCGAGCGCCCTCTAGCAACCAAGCGCCCGCAAGCTAAGGCCCATAACAGTCGAGCGGCCCGTGCGGCGCTGCTAGAGGAGAGCTTGAGCGGGCCGGCAAGAGGCACGCCGGACACGATCGAGCAACTCGGTGAAGAGATCGCGTTTCGCCGTCCGGGCCTACCGGAGAAGACCTTTCGAAAGTTGCGAAGAGGCCGGTTCAGTATCGAAGACGAAGCCGATCTGCATGGACTGACCGTCAATCAAGCAAAGCAGCTGTTACGAGACTTTATCTGCGAATCCGCGCAGCGCGGGCTCGGCTGCGTACGAGTCATTCACGGCAAGGGGCTGGGCTCGGGCCCCGGTGGCCCCATACTCAAGGGCAATGTTCAGCGCTGGCTGATGCAGTGGGACGAAGTGCTGGCGTTCGTCACGGCGCGCGCGCGCGACGGTGGCGGTGGTGCCGTCTATGTACTCCTGCGACGCCGCTAGCGGGCGTCCCACGACGCTCGCAAGACAATCCGGGTGCGCTTCTACGGGTCGTCGGGCGGCGGGGCCTGGTGGATAGTGACCTGAAAGAACGTCTCGCCTTCGGCGATCATGCCGAGTTCTGTCCGAGCGCGTTCCTCCACCGCGGCGAGACCCTGCTTAAGATCCAGCACCTCCGCTTCCAGCGCCGCGTTGCGGGTTGCGAGGCCCCGATTCTCCTCCGAGCGCTCGAGCACCTGGGAGTCGAGGAGCCAGACTTTTCGCAATCCATCGTTCGAGAGCCACAGCCGCCCCTGCAGAAGCACCAAGACCAGGACCAGTGCCAGAACCAGAAGTCGCATCACATCCCTAAAGAGTTACGGGAAACGCTTCGGCTCCAGCGTAACGTGCGTCGGCGCCCAGAGCCTTTTCGATACGTAGTAGCTGATTATACTTCGCTAGACGATCCGAGCGAGACAACGAGCCGGTCTTGATCTGCGTAGCGGTAGTCGCAACCGCGATGTCCGCAATGGTCGTATCTTCCGTTTCCCCCGACCGATGGGAGATCACGGCGGAGTAGTCTGCCCCGGCCGCCATCTCGATAGCCTCGAGTGTCTCAGTCAGCGTACCAATCTGATTCGGTTTGATCAGAATGCTGTTGGCGATTTTCCGCTCGATTCCCTTCGAGAGAATATCGGTATTGGTCACGAACAAATCATCGCCAACCAGTTGCACGGAATCGCGTAGGCGCTCGCTGTGAATCTGCCAGCCATCCCAGTCGTCTTCCGCCATGCCATCCTCGACCGAGATAATCGGATAGCGGGCGACGAGGTCTTCGAGATAGTCGGCAAACGCGCCCGCCTCGAAATGCCGATCCTCCGAGTGGAGGTGATAGCTGCCGTCGCTGAAGAACTCGGAGCTTGCAACATCCAGGCCCAGATAAATCTCCCGCCCGAGCGTGTACCCTGCGCTCTCTACCGCATCGACGATCGTCTGCAGTGCTGCCTCATTGGACGCTAGATCGGGGGCAAAACCGCCCTCGTCGCCCACCGCGGTACTGAGTCCGCGTCCCTTTAGCACGGCCTTCAGTGCGTGAAAAATTTCAGCGCCGTAGCGCAGCGCTTCGGAGAAGCTGGGCGCTCCGACCGGAAGAATCATAAACTCTTGAATATCAACGCTATTGTCTGCGTGAGCGCCACCGTTAATGATATTCATCAGCGGCACCGGCAGCACATAGGAGTCGCGGCCGACCAGGTGTCGGAATAGCGGCAGGCCCTGCGCCTCTGCCGCCGCCCGCGCGTTGGCCAACGAGACGGCCAGGATGGCGTTCGCGCCGAGTCGTGACTTATTAGGGGTGCCGTCAAGCGCGATAAGCCGCTGGTCCAACAATTGCTGGTCCGCGGAATCCATACCGATGACGGCATCACGAAGTTCGCCGTTGACATTGGCCACTGCCTGGGTGACCCCTTTGCCGAGGTAGCGTTCATCGTCCCCGTCACGCAACTCCACGGCTTCTCGAGTGCCGGTGGACGCTCCGGAAGGCACCGCCGCACGGCCGGTTACCCCGGATTCGAGAGTGATCTCCGCTTCGACCGTCGGGGTACCACGAGAATCGAGAATTTCAATCGCTCGAGCATCCCTGATCTTGCTCATTCCTGCTCCTGCACGCTCTAACGATCGTCGTTCGGATCATGCTCCCGCGGCTCGCGGAAATTTCAGGCCCTGGCAAGCCCGGGCCGCGGCTACGAAACTCGTAAACAACGGATGACCGGAGCGCGGGTTCGACGTGAACTCGGGGTGAAACTGGCAAGCGAGATACCACGGATGATCCGGTAGCTCAACGAC
>JAZFPW010000245.1:0-6092 GCA_036444815.1 Gammaproteobacteria bacterium | reverse complement strand
GGCGACGATGGCCCAGGCGACAGTCACGGCTGACCAAGTGGTCCAACCGGGCGCCCGCTAGCTTCGAGATGACCGATGACACCTATCTGCCTCGCTTCGAGAGGGCGGCTCGGGCTCTGGCAGATGGTGGCTTGATCGCCTACCCCACTGAAGGCGTCTATGGCCTGGGCTGCTTGCCGGGTCAGCGGGGCGCCGTGGAGCGGTTGCTGCGCATCAAGCGGCGCTCGTGGCGAAAGGGCCTGATCCTGATTGCGGCAGACATCGCGCAGCTCGAACCGCTGATCATTCTCCCCAGGGCTGGCCTGCGAGCTGAGATCCTCGCGAGCTGGCCGGGCCCGGTCACGTGGGTACTGAAGGCTCAGCGGGGCGTGCCGGCGTGGCTTAGTGGCGGACGGGAGACTCTGGCCGTGCGCGTGACGGCACATTCGCTCGCCCGGCGCCTCTGCAGCCGCCTGGAGAGTCCGTTGGTCTCCACCAGCGCCAATCGCTCCGGGCGCCCGCCGTTGACGCGTGTGCTCCAGGTTCGCCGGGAGCTAGGCGGCGAGCTGGATGACATCCTCGTCGGCCCACTTGGATCCCTGACTCAGCCGACGGCCGTCCGGGACGGTCTGACCGGCCAGATCCTGCGCTGAGCCGCCACCACGACCGGCCTTCCGGCCCATCGCTGCGCACCCTGTGCTCCGCTTGGGTAGCGGCCCTCGCCAGCGTGCCCGGGCCTTCGGCGCGACGGAGCTCCGTCCCGTCCGCCGCACGCTGGTGCCATCGGCGGGCTCGCTATGGTAACTTCGCAGGAACAGCGTCTAAGTACCCGAATAAAAAGCAGATTATTAGATAATGACAGTGAATTTACGGCTTCAAGCAGGCTTCGCGGGATTGCTCGCCATCGTAGCGGCCTGGCCGATGGTCGCCGCCGCCGTGAACCATGGCACCCCGTCGGGCCCGTTGACGTTGGCGTCCCCGGTTCGCCCCAGCAAAGGACCGAGCCAGATCTACCTGGTTCAGCTCAACGAAGCCGCCGTGTTGAATTATCGGGGCACGAAGCCCGGCTACGCGGCGACGCGACCCGCTCCCGGCCGTAGGCTGAACAGGCGTTCGGGCGCCGTCGAGAGCTACGTCAGCTATCTGGAGGACTCTCACGATCGGCTGCTGGTAGGCGTCGGCGCGCCCGATTCCAAGCTGTATAGCTTACGCTATGCGCTGAACGGCTTCTCCGCCCGCCTGACGTCCGACCAGGTCTCGCGCTTACGACGAAGCGGTGTGGTCGCGCGTATCTGGCTGGATACCGAGCGACGGGTTCAGACCAATAACAGCGCTATTTTCCTGGGCCTTCAGGATCAGAGTGGGGGACTCAGGGCCGATCTCGAGTTACGTGGTGAAGATGTCATTGTCGCCGTCATCGACAGCGGTATCGCGCCGAACCACCCGGCTCTGGCGGACACCGAGGAACAGATCCCGCGCGGCTGTACGACGCGGTGGTCGGAGGCATCGTGGCTGGGCATCTTCCTGTGCAGCTCCGTTAAGAGGAACCCGCCGACTACGCTGATGTACGAACAACCCGTTGGCTTTACCGGCATCTGCCAGGCCGGCGAAGGCTTCAGCGAGTCGACGTGTAACAACAAGCTGATCGGTGCACGCTACTATCTGGACGGGTTTCTCGCCCGCAACGAGTTGGATCCTGGTGAGTTTCTCTCGCCCAAGGACGCCGATGGTCATGGCACGCATATCGCCACCACCGCGGCCGGCAACACGGTTACGGCTGAGCTGTTCGGCACGCGGCTCGGCCAGATCGCCGGCATCGCGCCGCGGGCTCGACTCGCCGTCTACAAGGCGTGTTGGCTGAAGCCGGGCGAAACCCGAGCGAGCTGCAGCACCGCAGATCTCACCCGAGCGATCGATGATGCCGTGGCCGACGGGGCGGACATCATCAACTACTCGATTGGCAGCCTCGAGATCGGCCTGGATGCCCCGGACGACCTGGCGTTGCTGAACGCCCTGGAGGCCGGCGTCTTCAGCGCGGTCGCCGCCGGTAACGACGGCCCCAATTCCGGCACCATCGGCTCTCCGAGTGGTGCCCCCTGGGTACTGACCGTCGGGGCCTCGACGCAATCCGGTCGCCGCGTCGAAGAAGCCATGGAAGTCACCGCACCGGAGCGTCTCGTGCAACTCATGGTGATAAAGGAAGCGAGCTTTACGCCGCCATTGCGCGATCGGGACCCGGTCGAGGCGGATCTGTGGCTCGTGGACGACGGCCAGGCGTTCCTGAGCGACGGTAGCCCGGGCTCAACGAGGGATGCCTGCGAGGCGTTGGAGAACGCGGCGGATCTTCAGGGACGTATTGCGCTGATCGAGCGTGGCGGGTGCCTGTTCCAGGTGAAGCTTGACCGGGTCGAGCGAGCCGGCGCTATCGGCGCGGTCGTCTACAACACCGGCGGTGACCCGATCGTCATGAACGGCGATGCGGACACGGTCGGCATACCGGGCGTCATGATCGCGACGGCCGATGGTCAGACGTTAGTCGATGAGCTTTTAGCGGAGACGGTGGTTCGTGTGGTACTGAGCAAAGGTACGTTCATCGAACGCAGCGATACCGCCAACGTCCTGGCAGACTTCTCATCTCGCGGGCCGTCTCCAGGCGACCTCGACTTCCTCAAGCCCGATGTAACGGCACCCGGCGTCCACATCCTTGCAGGGCATACTCCGGACGTTGCCAATGGCTTGATGGGCGAGCACTACCAGTATCTCAGCGGCACGTCGATGTCGACGCCGGAAGTCGCAGGCGTCGCAGCGCTCCTGAAGGAAGGTCACCCGGAGTGGACCCCGAGCCAAATCAAGTCAGCGCTGACGACGTCTGCGTATCAGGGCGTCGTGATAGGAAATGGCACAGCCGCGGCGGGGCCATTCGATGTCGGCGCCGGTCATATAGATCCCAATCGGGCGATCGACCCTGGGCTGGTGTTCGACGTCGACTTCCTGGATTACGCGGCCTACCTGTGCGGACTCGACGATCCGCCTTACCCGCCAACGGACTGCGCCATCCTTGCCACCGTCGGCTTCTCCTCGGCGGGGCGCGATCTCAACCTCCCATCGATTGGGATCGCCGAAATGATCACCGGCGACGTCATCACGCGGCGCGTCACGAATGTGGGGCCGGCCGGCACGTACACACAAACGCCGACCGCGCCGTTAGGGATCGACATGGCCGTCTCGCCGACGAGCCTGAGCCTGAACTCCGGGGAGACCGGCGAGTTCTCCGTGACGTTTCAACGACAGGGTGCGGCGCTCGGTACCTGGGGATTCGGCCGACTGTCCTGGTCGGACGGCACGCGGATCGTCGCGAGCCCGATCGCGGTCCGCCCCGTCACGCTGCGGGCGCCGGAAGAACTCAGTTTCCGCGGCTCGGCGGGGGCCGACGCGATCCCGGTAGCCTTCGGCTACAGCGGCGGTTACCTCGCCGATGTTCATGGCCTCAGAGCGCCACTGACGGATTTCTGCCTCGATCAGAATAATGAGCCTGCGCCTTGCTTCATCGAGGAAGATGCGACGAATAACTTTTCGTTCCGGTTCGACAGCGGCGTCCGCGCCCACTTGATCGACATTCCTGCGGACCAGCTCTACGCCCGTTTCTCACTATTCGATGAGTTCACCGACGGCGCTGACGACCTGGACCTCTACCTGTTTTACTGTCCGAATAACCTGTGCACGCAGATCGCACAGAGCGGCAGCTTCACGTCGGCCGAAGAGATCAACCTGATAATGCCGGCGGCCGGAACGTACGCCGCCCTGGTGCACGGTTTCGAGACAGATCAGGTAGCCGGCGGGCCTGGCGCACAGTACACGCTGTTCGCGTGGTCGTTCGGTAGCGACGACATCGCCGGCAATCTTCAGGTCACAGCGCCGGTAGCCGTTAGCGACGGCGAGCGCCTGGAGCTGGACCTCGACTGGGGGCCGTTAGCTCCGGCCACCCGTTATCTGGGAGCGATATCCCACAACACGCCGACCGGGCTCTACGGCCTCACGCTCCTAACAATCGACTCGCCCTAGCCCCCGGCCTGCATTCGGCCATGACCGAACTCAGTGCTCAGCGCCTACGGCGCTTCCTCTGGCAGGCTTCGTAGCGGAAACAACTCACCAGATGATCGTTCACGAGCCCCGTCGCCTGCATCAGCGCATAGACGATCGTCGGGCCGACGAACTTGAAGCCGCGAGACTTCAGATCCTTGCTCAACGCATCCGCCTTCGGACTCGTCGCCGGGACCTGGGCTTGCCGCCGCCAGCGATTGACGATGGGTTTGCCGTCGACGAAGCGCCAGACGTAGTTCTCGAAGCTGCCGAACTCTTCTTGAACGTCGAGAAAAGCTCTAGCGTTGCCGATAGTCGACTTGATCTTCAGCTTGTTCCTGACGATGCCGGCGTCGACCACGAGGCGTTCCACGGAACGCCGATTGAATCGTGCTACCCGCTCCGGATCGAAGTCGGCGAAGGCTTTTCGATAGCCTTCTCGCTTTCTCAGAATGACGGCCCAGCTCAGACCGGCCTGGGCACTCTCCAGGACGAGAAACTCGAAATGGGTGGGGTCATCGTGTACAGGCACGCCCCACTCGGCGTCGTGATACTGCCGGTAATCCCGGTCGACATCCTCACTCCACGGACAGCGTTCTGCAGTCATGACGACCTGAAGACTGCGCGGACGCCGCCCCCAGTCATAGCTTGATTTCCGCTCAAGACAGCCAGGAATAGCTCAGATCGACCACTCCACCGTGGCCTCGAGGCGCTCGCGTATGGCCTCCATCGGTTCACCCGGCTCGCCCATGACGGCGATGCTGCCTTCTCCCAGCGGCATGATCTCCCCCGAGAGCCCCTCCGCCGGCAGCGCAAGCGGCACTGCCTCCGTCACGCGTTCGTGAGGCAGCAGCAGCAACATGACCGGCCCGCGGTCGCCTTGAATCACGAGATGTGGGATCCATTCACCGCGCACCAGACAGGACTGCGCGTAGGTCAACAAGCCCAGACGACTGATATCGACCTCGGCCTGGCCACCGAGAACCTCTTCCAGTGACGCCGGAGAGACGCGGACATCGGTCCGGACCCAGGATTGCGGTTCCTCGTACCAGTGGTCGAGCACCTCCGCAACCAACGGGCCGTTGTCGACGACAGGGCCGACGGCGATACCTAACCAGACCGCAGCCCCAACGACCAGCATCGCCGCGACACCCGTCCACGCGGTCCGGCTTCGGACGATGATCCAGCGGTTAGCGGGCTTGCGCGCCGCGCGCCGCTTCACGGCTGCGACGTCGAACCGCAGCGCCTCGTGGATCAGCCACTCGGCATTTCGGACGCGTTCAGCGAAAGCCGTGCACGCGGCGCACTGCTCGGTGTGCTCAGCACATGCCTGATCCAGATGCGCAGGATCGGCTTCGATTCTTTCCCTGACTGTATTGCAATCCATAGCTACTCTTCGGGCACGACCCTGAGCCCCGGACGCACCTGCTCGATGAGCATCTTGCGTGCCCGGTGCAATCGTGTCAGCACTGCTCCCTGTTTCAAATTCATCGCTTCCGCGATCTCCTCGGCGCTGAGCCCGAACATGACCTGCAGCACCAGTGGCTCTCTATAGCTCTCCTTGAGCTTAAAAATCGCCCTTCGCATATCGTCTATATCCGTATCGTTTCCCGTCGCTATCAATGCTTCCTCGGCGGCACTAAGCCCGTCGATATCCTGGGTCTCCAAGCGCTTACGCTCGTAAACGCGCGCGTGTTCCCGCCGAGCGATCGTCAGCAGCCATGCCTTCGTCGACCCCTCGTCTCTCAAACTTTCCAACGAGCGGAAGGCTCTGAGCATGGCCTCCTGGACGACGTCCTCCGCCAGGTCGGGGTCCCTGCTCAGCCAGAAGGCGTATCGGTACAGATCGTCTCGCCATGGAGCTACCAGGCGCTCAAATCTGAGTCTTCGCGCAGCGCTTGAGGCTGAGTCGGGCATAGAAGGTGACCGGGGTCGCAGGGTTTTTATTACTGGCTTGCTTAGCTTGGAAAGGTACAGTAAAAAAGGGAAAATCCAAGTCCCAGCACGCACGCGGTGAATTTATGACATCCAAG
>JAZFPW010000244.1:0-3860 GCA_036444815.1 Gammaproteobacteria bacterium | reverse complement strand
GATGCTGCCGGCGAGGGGACGAGCGCTGCCAACAGCCTGGCCGTCTATGGCAGCGACGCGGTGCGCATTCAGGCGTTGATCGAACGGGATTCGCGACTCGCCGAACCGCTCCACCCCGATCTCCCGTACAGTGCCGCGCAATGCGTGTGGGCGGCTCGCGAAGAAATGGCATTGAAAATAGAGGACGTTCTGGCCCGCCGTACTCGGGCGCTATTTCTCAACGCCGGCGCGGCGCTCGAGTGTGCGCCACGGGTTGCCGCATTGTTGAGTCCGGAACTGGGCTGGGATCGGGCGTGGCAGGAGCGCGAACTCGCAGAATTCTCGCGGGCCGCGGTGCACTACCTGTCAAAGGCGAGCTAGCACGAATGAGATATTCGAGTAGTATTCACATTAATCTTTTCTCTAGTTCGTTTCGGCTGCGACCGGGCTACGTAGCGTGCCGATGGACTCGATCGACGCTGTCATTACATCGCCTGGCTTTAGAAAGATACCCCGCGACATTCCGACACCGGTAGGTGTGCCGGTCGCAAGCACATCGCCGGGTTTCAAAGTGAGTATAGATGACAGATAGGCGATCTGCTCCCGGATATCGAAGATCATCGCGCCGGAGGTGGCGTCCTGCATGACTTCACCGTTGACGGCCAGTTCCATATGCAGATTATGCGGATCGTCGATACAACTCGACGGGACGAGCCACGGGCCGAGCGGCGCGAAAGTGTCGAAGCACTTGCCTTGGAACCAGTCCGTCTTGAAGGGATAATCGTCGCGGAAATTGAGGTCGCGCGCAGAGACGTCGTTGACTACCGTATAGCCAGCAACGCAATCTAGCGCCTCGTCCACGGAGAGATGGCGGGCCTCACGCCCGATAACAGCCGCCAACTCGATTTCCCAATCCACCTGGGAAGAAGCCATCGGGATAATCACTGCGTCGTTGTGGCCGATCAGCGATGTGTCAGGCTTGATGAATATGTACGGGTTGCTTTCGGACTTGGCCGCGAGAACCGTACCCATCTCTTTAGCGTGCTCGACATAGTTCGCCGCAGCGCAAAAAAATCGGCCGGGCCTCAACGGCGGAGCGATATCGTTCGGGCCGACGGATAACGCCTCGAGGCCATCCAGTTTCGCCGCGGCCTCTTCAGCGAGTGCGTCGAGCTGCAGGCTGACATCCGGCCAAATTGTGAGTAGCTCATCGACGCTCAACCGTGCCCAGTCCGGCGGTGCTCCGAGCGACTGAGCGGTCTGCTCGAGGTCATATAGGCGTCCATCGAACACCAGGGCCGTGCGAACGACGCCCCCATTTTTCAGACTTGCCAGCGCGTACCAGATCACAGAGCTTTTGTGTTGTTGAGTTGTCTATTCTTCGAGGCTATGGCGCCTAGTATATCTGGACCCCGGTTCACGGTCCTGGCGTCGCAAGACCCAGAGGGAAGCTGTGGTTCTTAGAAACTACTTTAAGTTTCTCTTCTAACTTGCCGACGTCCATTAATGGCCGAAGCAGTCCCTCGGACTTATTCTAGACGGCACATCCCACGCCCAATCGGAGTTAACATTGGACGCGATAATCAACACGGTGGCCCGGTGCGGGCCCCGAGACGGGGAGAGCCTCATGATCCAGTCGTCAGCACGTTTAGTAGTCGCCATCTTGTTTTCCGTCAGTCTGCCAGCGTATGCGCAGAGCCAGCTGGATGGGTTGCCCGATGGGCAGGGCAAGGAGCTGGTCCAAGCCGCCTGTGTGGCGTGCCACGAGACCGACGTGATTTGGAGCTCAGCAGGGTACACGCACGATCAGTGGCGTCACCTGATCAGCAAGATGATCGATCTGCCGGATCCGCTGGCGTCGAATATCACGCAATATCTCGCGGCGAACTTTCCGGAGAAATACGATCGTCGCCCGAAGCTGGAGCCCGGCGATTCCAGGATCACCTTCCTGGAGTGGTCCGTGCCCACTCTCGGGCAGCGACCCCGGGATCCGCTGATGACGCCGGATGGAATGATCTGGTGGGCGGGGATGTACGGCAGCCTGATCGGCCGGCTCGATCCGAGAACCGGCGAAATGACGGAGTGGAAGCTCGATCCGCGGGCCACGCCGCACAGCATCATCGACGACGTGGCCGGGAACATCTGGTACACCGGTAACGGCAACGGCACGGTGGGGAGGCTGGACCCGAACACCGGCGAGATTACCGTCTACCCGATGCCCGATCCCGCGGCCCGCGATCCTCACACGCCGATCTTCACGCGTAACGGCGACTATTGGTTCACGCTCCAGAACAGCAATATGCTCGGCCGCCTGGTACCGGATACCGGCGACATCCGGTTGACTGAACTACCGACCGAGCACGCGCGACCCTACGGCATCAAGGAAGATTCCACGGGCATGATCTGGATCGCCTACCGTGGCGCCCCCAAGATCGCCCGTGTCGATCCCGACTCCTGGGAAATCGAGGAGTTCGAGACGCCGAATCCGGATCCGCAGTCGCACCACGGCAACTACTACGTTCGGCGGCTCGCGATCGACAGCAATGACACGATCTGGTACGTGGACTCTGGGCGCGGCTACCTTGGCCGTCTCGATCCAGCGACCGGCGAGATCAAGGAGTGGATGACCCCCAGCGGAGCCGGCTCACACCCTTACGCGATCGAGGTCGTCGACGACATCGTTTGGCTCAACGAGTCGGAACAGCGGCCTGACGTGCTCGTACGGTTCGACCCGGAGACCGAGCGGTTCCAGAGCTGGGCCATCCCCTCCGGGGTGGGTATCATCCGCAACATGCGGGCGACACATGACGGCAACCTCGTGATTCACCAGAGCAGCACGAATACCGTCGGCCTCGTCCTTATCGATCAGGAAAGTTCGTGGCTCCCAGGGCCATACCGGCCCTGATACGGCGCTCGGCGATATCAGTGTCATGGGGGATAGAATCATGAAGCTAATTCTAAAGCTCGGCGAAGCACGATGGCTCTTTGGACTGCTGCTCTTTCCGCTGATCGGCTTTGGCCATCACAGCCAGTTCGGGAGATACGATACAGAGGCGATTAAAGAGTACGAGGGGGAGATTACCCGTATCCAATGGCGCAATCCGCACGTCATTCTCTGGCTGAACGTCACGGAGAATAATGGCCAGGAAGTCGAGTGGCAGATTGAAGCGAGGGCCTCGACCACGCTGTTGCGCATGGGGATTACCCCGGACCTCTTCAACGTAGGCGATCGAGTCAGAGTCGCGGCCAATCCACCGACCGGTGGAATCAAAGAGATGTGGGTGCACAACCTGCTAACGCCAAACGGGGAAGAACTCCTGATGGGACGCCTTTCGGAGGTGCGATGGTCTGATCAATTTCGCGGGAGCGACGATTTTTGGGCGGAGACAGAAGGAAACACATCGAACCCGGAGCTTGGAATTTACCGGGTATGGAGCTTCACTCGTGAAAGCCCGTATATTTTTCCAGAAACCTTTGCAGAGCAAGATTTCGATATTAATAGTTACCCGATGACGGATGCTGCCCGAGCCGCGTTAGCTGCCTTTGATATTGCGACGGAAAATCCGACTAGGAATTGTACGCCGAAGGGTATGCCGAGCATTATGGAGCAGCCGTACCCAATGGAGTTTATTCAGCAAAGTGAGGACATCGCTCTGCATATCGAAGAGTACGATGTAGTCCGAACGATTCACATGAGCGCCAACGCCTCAGCGGTGGAACAGCCCGCGTCCCCGTGGGGATACTCGACAGGGACGTGGGACGGAGATACGTTAGTTGTGACGACGACGCGTGTCGACTACCCATACTTTAACCAGTCGGGAATCCCACAGAGCGAAGCGGTTGAGATCATCGAGCAATTCACTCCGAGTAGCGAAGGAGAT
>JAZFPW010000243.1:0-4515 GCA_036444815.1 Gammaproteobacteria bacterium | reverse complement strand
ATCTTAGCCCCCAGACAACACCAACTCTCCGGCCCTGGCTGGTCCAGGCTTCGTAGTGCTGGGTCTTCACTGAAGCCGTGGCTACGCCTACGCCCGCAGGGTTCGCGAGGCGGCTGCCGGGCTCGATACAGGTGCTAGACTAGGTAGGTACTTCTTGATGGAATCACGGCCCCGTGACATTAATGGTTCCTGACTTCTCGCCGTTTCGTATTCTCGTGGCGGGGGACGCGATGCTGGATGAGTATTTGTTCGGCGATACCCGACGCATCTCGCCAGAAGCGCCAGTTCCGGTCGTGACAACGCGTACCACCGAACAGCGGCCTGGCGGAGCAGCGAATGTCGCGCTGAACATCGCGGCGCTCGGAGGACAAGTTAGGTTGCTCGCGGTCGTCGGCGACGACGCGCGGGCAGAGGCGTTAACCCAACTTCTCTCGAGCACCGGAGTGGACTGCGAGTTTATCGAGGCGAGCGGGCTGCCGACGGTTCACAAACTTCGCGTGTTGTCGCGCAATCAGCAATTAATCCGTTTGGATTCTGAGGAATTTCTGGCCGGGCACGAAGAGGCGTTCGCGACGCTGTTCGCGAAATCACTGCAGGACGTCGACGCGATCGTATTCTCCGACTATGGCAAGGGGACGTTGAATCGAATCGAGCCACTCGTAGCACTCGGGCGCGAGCGCGGGATCCCGGTGGTCGTCGATCCGAAGGGCGTTGATTTCGAGCGTTACCGCGGCGCCTCTGTCTTGACTCCCAATCAAGCCGAATTCGAGGCAGTCGTTGGCTCTTGCCACGACGAGGCTGAGTTCCGCTCCGCCGGCGACGCCCTCCGTGTTCGGCTGGACTTGGATGCACTCCTGGTGACGCGAGGCGACCGAGGGATGACTCTGTTCTGTGGCGGTGCGCAGGCGCTCGATCTCGCGGCCGAGGCCAGTGAGGTCTTCGATGTCACTGGCGCTGGCGACACGGTAGTCGCCTTGATCGCTGCGGGGCTCAGCAGCGGTCTGGCGTGGGAGGACGCGGCGGCGCTGGCGAATCTCGGCGCCGGGCTCGTGGTGCGCAAGATCGGTGTCGCGACATTCAGCCCGTCGGAATTGCGGCTGGCCCTCCACCGCAGGGGCGCCGGTGGCCGGGGGTTGGTCGGCGTGGATGAGCTGGAGACGCTGGTCAACGAGGCCAGGCTCCGCGATGAGCGAATCGTGATGACCAACGGCTGCTTCGATATTCTCCACGCGGGCCATGTGAGCTACCTGGAAGAAGCGAAAGGACTCGGGGACCGGCTGATCGTTGCCGTCAATGACGACGCGTCGGTGCGAGGCCTCAAAGGGCCGTCCCGGCCAATAACGCCTCTGGAAGACCGGATGGCAGTGTTGGCCGGCCTGGCAGCAGTTGATTGGGTCGTGCCATTCTCAACGGAGACTCCCGCTGAGCTGATCGCGCGATTACTGCCCGACGTTCTCGTTAAGGGCGGCGATTACGAGGCGGATGAGATCGCCGGTGGGAAAGCCGTGATCACGAACGGCGGAGAGGTCCGCATCCTAGGGCTGAAGAAGGGTCGTTCTACGAGTGCGCTAGTCCAGTCCATCCGAGACGGCTAGCAGGCCGTTCAATAACACTCGGACGGCGCGATCATTATTCCAGCCAGTCGTTGACTTCGCTCAGGTTCTCGATCGACAGGTTGCCGGTGGCGTACTGCAGCCTTAACACGTTCAAAATATAGTCGTACCGGCTGCGTGCGAAGTTCGTCTGGGCGCGCGCCAGCGTATTCTGCGACACGAGCACGTCGACCGTCGTGCGTGTACCGACCTGGAAACCTGCCTCCGTCGCTTGCAGGGCCGTCTCCGACGACTGCACCGCCTGACGTAGCGCCCTGACGCGGGAGATTTCGCTGATCACGCCGAGATAGGCGTCGCGAGTCAGGCGTTCCGTTTGCCGGGCGATTCGTTCAAGAGTCTGCAACGCCGCACGGTGCTGATACACAGCCTGTTGGATGCGCGAGCTGTTAAAGCCGCCGGTAAAGAGCGGCACGCTGAAATTCAGCGACAGGTTGTAACCTTCCGGCGCCGACGTTGACGGATTCACGGTGTTGTTGGTGGGGTCGACGAAAAAAGTGCTGCGGATCGTATCGGACTCCGACTCGGAGTAGCTTCCGGACAGGCGCAATACCGGCAGACGGCTGCCGCGCTGGATATCGATATCATCCAACGCGATCTCGGCGCTGATACGGCTGGAGGTCAGTGCGAGATTCTGCTCGAAGGACGCTCGAACCCAATCGTCGACGTTGGCCGGTTCGGGCGAGAGCAGTGGAATCTGGTCCACCGGCCCGGCAAGCTCGGCGATGTATTCGCCGATGATCTCCCGCAAGAACTCTCTCGCTGTCGCTAGAAAGCGCTGAGCGGAAATCTCGGTTGCGATGGACAAGTCATAGCCGGCCTGGGCCTCCTGGACGTCGGTAATCGCGATCAGGCCGACCTCGAAGCGCCGTTGTGCCTGATCGAGCTGCCGGCCGATTGCCACTCGGGCCGCCTCCTCCGCTTCCAATGTGTCGGCGGCGGCCAGGACCTCGAAGTAGGCCTCTGCAACACGGATCAGCAGGTCTTGCTTCGCTATCTGGTAGTCGGTCTCGGCGCGCAGGACCTGTTTACCGGCCTGCCTGAACGCGACGAAGCGACTCTTGTCGAAGATCGTCTGATCGAGGTTCAGGCTCAGACTGGTCGAGTCGCGGTCGGTCTGGCTACTGAGGACTGTTAGAGTCGGCGCACCGGTCTGGAAGTTGGTCGTCGGTGTATTGTCGGTGCTATCGGCAGTCGTTGCGCTGGCGTTGAGAGAGAACTGCGGCAGCAGACTGCTTCGCGCCTGCGGCCTCGCCTCCGACGTAGCCAGATAGATCGCTTCCGCCTCCCGAATCACGGGATCGTTTTGCAACGCACGCTGGTAGACGTTCATCAGATCTTCCTGCGCGCTGCCGGGCTGTGCTAAGCCGAGTAGACCAGCGACGGTAATGAGGCGGAATAGTTTCGAGTTCATAGCGGTCCTACCCATGGAGTTGTCCGGATTCATCGAAATGACTAGTACCGAGGCACGTGCGGGTCGATCCCCTGCGACCACGCATCAATACCGCCGGTCAGATTAAAGACGTGCTTGAAGCCTGCGCCCAGCAGAAATCCTGCCACCTGCCTGCTGCGCGCGCCGACATGGCAGACCACGACCAGTGCGGTCTCCCGGTCGAGCTCGTGAAGACGTTGCGGAACCTCACCCATCGGGATATGGACGGCTCCTCGAAGCTCCGCAAGTTGGAGTTCGGCCGGCTCGCGAACATCGAGGAGCACGACCTGGCCGGAGTCCGTTCTGTCTGGCCAGCGGTTGCAGAACTGTTCGGGTGTTAGTTCCGGGACGACCGTCATGCCACGCCAGCCGGTCTCAAAGGACAAAGGGCTCGGGTAGCTCCGCGTTCACGAGCGGAGTGATGACGGATTCGAATAGGCTCTCTTGCGCGTATTCGCCACGTTGATGCATCGTCACGACGCGGGCCTCCATGACGGGCGCGCGACCGACAATCATGAAAAGCCGCCCGCCGGGACGGAGCATGCGGATGAAGTGATCATCGAACTCCGGTATGGACCCGGTAACGGCGATCGCATCAAACTGTTCTTCGTGCCCCATTGTCAGCGCGTCCTTTGTGCGGAATTCGACATCGCCGGCTTCTAGTTGCCCGAATCTGGTTCGCGCATTCCGGGAGAAGTCTTCATGGATGTCGACACTGACTACCGAGTTCGCCAGTCGTGCGAGACAGGCTGTCAAAAAACCGGTGCCCGTACCGATCTCGAGGACATCGTCACCGGGCGCAAGACACAGTGCTTGCAGCAAACGCCCTTCTACCTTCGGAGTCATCATGCGTTGGCCGTGGGCCAGCGGGATCTCCAGGTCCGCGAACGCCAACTCATGGTACTCGTCGGGGACGAACGACTCCCGCAGTATCTGCCCGAGGACGCCCAGAACTCGGTCGTCCAGGACCTCCCAGGCACGAATCTGCTGTCCCAGCATCTGGGCTCGTGCTTCGTCGAGATTCATTGCTTCACGTTGGAATTAGCGGCTGCCAGCCAGAAATAGCGGATAAGGTTACGGAGTTTATCCAAGGCACACAAGGCGATCTCTAAAGAATTATGGTGAATTCGCAGCGACCGGACACGCCATGTTGGGGTATCTTAACCTCGAGCAAGAATACGGAAACCGCCCGCCTGAGGCGGGCTCGGGGACTCGTTTCGTGATGGTTCGTCTCTCGCGGCGAGTCAGAATAGCATCGTCGGCGTTCACGATGGCGATATAACAGGGTGTCCGTCCCAGTGCCAGCACAGAAGCAGCTGTTCAGAGTACCTAACCTCACTGTCGCGTGGGGTCCGGCCGGAATCGGCCCGGATTCACGCTGCCGGGGTGGACGATGATCGACGGCGTAGCAACTGTCTACGAAGCGATGGTGAGTCTGACGCTCGAATATCCCTGGCTCGCCGCGACGGCTGT
>JAZFPW010000242.1:0-11895 GCA_036444815.1 Gammaproteobacteria bacterium | reverse complement strand
GCGACGATCTCTTCCAGGGGTCCACGAATGATCTCGCCAAAATGAGCGCCGGAATCCTGAGTCTCCAGGAGCGTCATCAGGTCAAGCTCTTTTGTCGTCGCGATGCGTTCAATCGCTTCTACTCCTGCTTTGTGTACCTGCCCCGAGACCAGTACAACCCGCGGACCCAACTGCGGATCGAAGAGCTACTGATGCGAGCGTTCAAAGGAACGTCGATCGAGACGAAGCTCACGATGTCGGAATCGGCGCTAGCTCGACTTGAAGCGACGATCCGAATTCCGCCCGACTCGAAGATCGTGCCCAAGATCGCGGCTCTCGAAAAACAACTGGAGGCGGTCGCACAGACCTGGCGCGACCGCCTTCGTGCGGCCCTGCTGGCGCAATTCGGTGCGAACGCGGGCCTGAGCCTCTTCCATCGATTCGCCGAACATTTTCCGGCTGGCTACCGGGAAGAAGTCGACCCGGCCGAGGCGAGCGATGAGATTCAGAAGATTGCCGCCGTCGTCGACGGTCTCAACGATCTGGAGATGAGCCTCGACCGGACGGCCCGGGGGGCGGCACACAGACTCTGTTTCACAACGCTCCGACTCGAAGAACCGATTCGGCTCTATACCGCGCTGCCGATACTCGAGAACCTGGGCATGAAGGTACTCAGCGAACGGCTGTACCGGATCTCGATGGGAACGACCGTGCTCTGGATACAGAAGTTCGAGTTGGAGCCCGCGGCCGACACGAACCTGGGCCCTGACGACATCGAACCGCGTTTCCTGGAGTGCTTCCGCCGCGTGCTCGCGGGGGAAGCAGAGAGTGATCGGTTCAACAGCTTCGTCGTGGGAGCCGGGCTCGACTGGCGTGAGGCTGCCCTACTGAGGGCCTATTGCAAATACTTGCTGCAGACCGCACTGACGTTCAGCCAGACCTACATGCAGGAAGTCCTTGGCCGCCACGCGAGCCTTACGCATGCGCTGATCGCGCTGTTTCACGCCCTGTTCGATCCCGACCACGACGACAAACGCCGGCGTACGCTGGCGACTCGAGCCAGGCGGTCGATTACGGACCAGCTGGAGCGTGTCACGACGCTGGACGAAGATCGAATTCTGCGGGCTTTTCTAAGCGTCATCGAGGCGACGCTGAGGACGAACTATTACCAACCGGACGCAGATGGAAGAAAATCCTATATCTCCTTCAAACTCGACTCGACCAAGATCGTCGAGTTGCCTCAGCCACGGCCAAAGTTCGAAATATTCGTCTATTCGCCGCGATTCGAGGGGGTTCATCTGCGCTGCGGGAGTATCGCGCGTGGTGGACTGCGCTGGTCCGACCGGCGCGAAGATTTTCGCACGGAGATCCTGGGCCTCATGAAGGCCCAGCAGGTCAAGAATACCGTCATCGTGCCGTCCGGCGCCAAGGGCGGCTTCGTCTGCAAGCAACTACCTGACGGTGATCCCGAAACCGTCCAGTCCGAAGTCATCGCCTGTTACCAATACTTTATTCGCGGACTCTTGGATCTGACGGACAACGTCGTTGGCGAGCGCATCGTCACACCGGAATGCGTCATACGCCGAGACGATGATGACCCCTACCTCGTCGTCGCAGCAGATAAGGGGACGGCGACATTCTCGGACTTCGCTAACGAGATCGCCGCCGACTACGGGTTTTGGCTCGGAGACGCTTTCGCATCGGGCGGCTCGGCCGGATTCGACCACAAGAAGATGGGGATCACTGCCCGCGGCGCCTGGGAGTGCGTGAAGCGTCACTTCCGGGAGATGGGAATCGATACCCAACAGCAACCTTTCACCGTCGCCGGAATCGGCGACATGGGTGGCGACGTCTTCGGCAATGGGATGCTGATGTCACCGCACATCCTGCTAGTCGCGGCATTTGATCATCGGCACATCTTCATCGACCCTGATCCCGATGCGCGCGCGAGTTTCAGCGAGCGCAAACGCTTGTTTCAACGATCTCGCGCCGGCTGGGACGAATATGACGAAGCGAAACTCTCGGCAGGCGGTGGCATCTATTCGCGCCACAGCAAGACCGTAGAGCTACATCCGGTAGCTCAACGCGTACTGGGACTCGACCGTGCCAGCGTCACGCCGCCCGAGCTCGTGCGCGCGATTCTGCGCATGAGGGTCGACTTGCTTTGGAACGGCGGCATCGGGACCTATATTAAATCGAGTAAAGAATCTGATGGCGACGTCGGCGATCCCGCTAACGACGTTCTCCGGATCGATGCCGATCAACTCCACTGCCGGGTTATAGGCGAAGGAGGCAATCTGGGGTTAACTCAGTTGGGCCGGATCGAGTTCGCTTCGCTTGGCGGGCGTATAAACACGGACTTTATCGATAACTCAGCGGGTGTCGACACCTCTGACCGTGAAGTGAACATCAAGATTCTTCTGGACAGCGCTATCGCCGGGAAGCGACTCCCGAGCTCGAAGCGCAACGGTCTACTCGCGGCGATGACCGACGAGATCGCAGAACTCGTGCTGATCAATAATTACACGCAATCGCAAGCTCTAAGCATGATGAGCACGACGAAGCATGAGCGCCTCGGTGAGAACGCTTTCCTGATCCGGACCTTGGAAGAGCGTGGACTTCTGGACCGCGAACTCGAGGATTTACCGACCGAGGACGACATCAATGAACGCCGCAAGACCGGTAGTGGCCTGACCCGGCCCGAGCTCGCGGTCATCATGAGCGTCGCCAAGAACGAGCTCTTTGACAGCCTTATCGAGAGCGACACACCAGAGGATCCCTATCTGTCCGCCGAACTTGAGGCGTATTTCCCGGCACGTCTGCGGCGGCGGTTCGCAGCGGAGATCATGTCGCATCGACTTCGTCGCGAGATCATCGCGATGCGGATCGCCAGCAGCATGATCGATCGTATGGGTGCATCCTTTGCGATCCGGGCGGAAGAGGACACGGGAACGACTACCGCCCAAGTAACGCGCGCGTACGCAATCGCCCGGGAGATCTTCGACGTCCCTGACCTATGGAAAGAGATAGAGGCTTGCGACAACCAGGTTCCGACCGAAGTGCAATACGACCTGCTGTTCCAGATCAGCAGGCGGCTGCGCCATGCTGTCTACTGGCTCCTCCGGCGTTGTCCCGACGCGCTCTCTATCGAACAAACACTCGAGCGATTCAGCCCCGGCGTCGGGCAGGTTCGTCAATCGCTGGTACAACTGGAGAGCGCCGACGGCCGCCGCCGTGGCGAGGTAACGGAGCTCCAGCGCATGGGCATTCCCGGCGGCCTGGTGGAACGACTCGCGGCTTTAGCAATCGCGACACAGACACTCGATATCATCGAGATCGCCGGCGGTAGCAAGGTCTCCATCGGCGATGTCGTACCGTTGTATTTCGAACTCGGCAGAGGGTTGCGGCTCGATTGGATCAGAACGAAGATCGAAGCACTTCACGTCGAAGGCCGTTGGCCTGCGAGGGCTCGAGCGACTCTCCGGGAGCAGTTGGCCCAGCAGCAAAATGCGCTAGTCCAGTCGATACTCGCGCAACGTGGGCGCCGAACGCCACAAGACGCGTTGACTGAGTGGCTCGTCGAGTCCAACAACGAGATCTCCCGCGCCCGGCAGAATCTCAAGGACATGGAAGCGTCGGGCGACATCGACTTCGCGACGCTATCCGTAGCCATTCGCGAGATTGAAAGGCTGACTTGACGATCGCGTGTTGATCTAGCGGGAAGAACCCCGAACAATACGCACTACTATGAATGACGACAGGAAGCCAGGGACGCTCGTACTCGTTCGGCATGGCCAGAGTACGTGGAATCTCGAAAATCTCTTTACCGGGTGGACCGACGTCGATCTCACCGAGCAAGGCGTTACAGAGGCACGGCTGGCCGGCCAGACGTTAAGAGACGAGGGCTATAATTTCGATATCGCGTTCACTTCGGTACTGAAGCGCGCGATTCGTACACTGTGGCTGATCCTCGACGAGATGGAACTCATGTGGATGCCTGTTGTCCGGGACTGGCGGCTGAACGAGCGTCACTACGGCGACCTGCAGGGGCTGGACAAGGCCGAGACGACGAAGAAACACGGCGCGGACCAAGTCAAGATCTGGCGCCGAAGCTACGACACGCCGCCGCCTCCTCTTGGCGAGGAAGACGCCCGTCACCCGCAGCACGATCCACGTTATAGCCAACTCGCGCGCACGGACCTGCCCGCGACGGAGTCCCTGAAATCGACGCTGGATCGAGTCGCACCGTATTGGGATCAAGCCATCGCTCCTGAGCTTCTCGCCGGGCGGAATGTTCTGGTCGTCGCTCACGGCAACAGCCTCAGGGCGCTGTTCAAGATGCTGGAAGGGATTTCAGAGCAGGACATCACGGAGCTAAACATCCCGACCGGCACACCACGGGTGTACGAGCTCGACTCCGGCCTTCGCCCGCTTCGTGCGGAGTATCTGGGTGACTCAGAGGCGATCGCTGCCGCCGCGCAGGCTGTGGCGGACCAGGCGAACGGATGAGCTCTACGCACACCGGCGGCACGGGAACCTGCCGCCGTGGAAGCAGTGCACCAGAGGCTGACGATACATGCTCTACGATCTAGGTGAGGATCGCATACGAACGGCCGGTGACGATTATTTCGTGGCGCCCAACGCCGCCGTCATCGGTCGCGTTCGTCTCGGACAGGATGTCAGTGTCTGGTTCAGCGTCGTGCTGAGAGGTGACAACGACAGCATCACGATCGGCGACCGAAGCAACATCCAGGACGGATCGGTATTTCATGTCGATGCGGGCGCACCGGTCATACTCGGCGATGACGTGAGCGTCGGCCATTCTGCTACCGTGCATGGCTGTACCGTGGGCCGGGGTTCCCTGGTGGGAATGGGCGCTACGATATTAAGCCACGCGGTCATCGGCGAGGAGTGTATCGTCGGCGCACAGGCGCTAATCACCGAGCGCAAGGAATTTCCCGACCGGTCGGTCATCATCGGAATGCCCGCCCGGCGCATTCGCGAAGTCACCGATGAAGAGCTCGAACACATGCAGTGGATCGCCGAGCACTATGTCGCCAGAGGCCGACGGTATCGAGCCGAACTCAAAGCTCGCTAGTCGATCCGGGCGCGCCCTCCGGGGGGTCCCGGCGCCTGGGCCAGATCCTGATCAGTCCCTCTTGAGCCGTGGAGGCGACGAGCACACCGTCGGCGTCGAAGAACCTGCCGAGCGCAAAACCGCGGGCGGACGCTGCGGTCGGGCTCTCCATCGAGTACAGCAACCACTCGTCGGCACGGAACGGCCGATGAAACCACATCGCGTGATCGAGACTCGCCATCTGTACCTTGCCCTGCTCGAAATGGATGCCGTGCGGGAGTATGGTCGTTCCGATCAGTTGGAAGTCGGAGAGATAAGCCAACAGATTGCGGTGCAGATACGGTTGGTCCGGTAATCGATCGACGGCCCTCATCCACACATGCCGGACCGGTTCCGAACGCTCCAGCGAGATCAGGCTCACGGGCTCTACGGGTCGGACTTCGAACGGGCGCTTGCGGGTCAAGTAGCGGCGCATTTTCTCGGGGAGGTTTTCCAACACTTCGTCGGGCGTGTCGGCCAGATCCTGTAGTTCGTCGGGGCCGGGGACATCGGGGCACGTAGCCTGATGCTCGAGGCCTTGCTCCGGAATCTGGAAGGACGCCGTCATATTAAAGATCGGCCGGCCGTGTTGAATTGCGACGACGCGCCGGTTACTGAAACTGCGACCGTCTCGGGCGAGATCGACGTCATAGACGATCGGCGCGGTCACATCGCCGGCGCGGAGAAAGTACGCG
This sequence comes from Gammaproteobacteria bacterium, assembly GCA_036444815.1. Classification (GTDB taxonomy): domain Bacteria; phylum Pseudomonadota; class Gammaproteobacteria; order Steroidobacterales; family Rariloculaceae; genus SMWC01. Next base: position 6,105 of record JAZFPW010000242.1, on the reverse strand, counting down.
TGCAATGAATGCACCTCGCGGCCCTCGACCGTGTAGTTCGCTGCGGTCAGCGCCTGGCCGAGCACCTGCCCGCCGAACACGCGCGGACTGCCGATGTCACGGCTCTGACCGCGAAAGATGCAGTCTTCGATCCGCTCAAGTTCGAGCAAATTCAACAGATCGGCAAGCATCGGCTCCACGGGGTTAGTCCCGCGAAGGCCGATTCAGGCGCGCGATCAGGCTAGAGGTATCCCAACGGCTACCGCCCATGCCGACAATGTCGGCATAGAATTGATCGACGAGCGCCGCGACGGGTAACTCCGCGCCATTGCGCCGTGCTTCCTGAAGACAGATGCGCAGATCTTTTCGCATCCATTCCACGGCAAAGCCAAACTCGAACTGCCGTTCCGCCATGGTTTCCCAGCGATTGACCATCTGCCAGGACTGAGCCGCGCCGTTGCTGATCACATCGACGACGGCCTCGGGTTCCAGTCCGGCGCGAAGCGCAAAATTCAACGCCTCCGAGAAGCCCTGGACGACGCCCGCGATCGCTATCTGGTTAACCATCTTCGTGAGTTGACCGGTCCCTGCGGGCCCGATCAACCGTACTTTTTTCGCGAACGCGTTGATCAGCGGCTCCGCGCGCTCATAGGCGTCCGCTTCTCCACCCACCATGACTGTCAGCTCGCCGCCCTGTGCGCCGGCCTGCCCCCCGGAGACCGGCGCATCGAGACACTGCACGCCGCGGCCCTGCCCGGCCACCGCGATCTCGCGCGCCAGGCCCGCAGACGCCGTCGTGTGATCGATAAACAGGGTACCGGACTCCATGGCCTGCAAAACGCCATCGGTCGCCAGAACCACGTCGCGAAGATCGGGGTCATCGCCCAGGCAGGTAAAGACGGCCTCGGCACCCACCGCCGCTTCCGCAGCGGTCGCTGCTATCTGACCTTGATACTCGCGACACCAAAGCTCGGCTTTCTGCTGCGTGCGGTTGAACACCGTCACGCTGCAACCGGACCGGCTTAACCATCCGGCCATTGGGAAACCCATTACGCCCAAGCCGAGAAAAGCGACGTTCTTGATCAAGCGGACGATTACGGCCGGGAGGCCGTTCCTTCAATGAAACAGGTCGAGTGCTACCTTAGCACTGCAGCCATATTCTCAACAAACCGATCGAGTGGTGCAGCCTCGCGATCGTCACGACGATACGCTAATGCCCAGAAATAGCCGACGAGTCGCGACAGCCGTATGACGTCGGCGAACGTCTTCATGCTGAAAGGTGGAGCCGCGCCCTGATAGTAGGCGTCGAGCAGGTACGCTTGCTGAGCCGCGTCGAAGCCGTTCATGCTCGCCAGACTCGCCAGGTCCAGGATCGGCTCCGCGCAGACCGCGTACTCGAAATCGATGAACCGAAGCTCGCCATCGTCGAGGATGTTGGCTGCGATCAAGTCATTGTGGCAAAGCGTTGCCGGAGAACTCTCGGCGTCATAGGCACGCGCCAATTCGAGGAATTCCCGGCCCCAGTCCAGTTGCTCATGAGTCAACCGCTGCCGTTCTCCGGCCAGCCGCCGATACGCGTCCGCGATCCGGCTCGCCCGGTACGGCGGTAGGTCAGCCTCGATGCGATGCAAGTCACGGAGCCGCTTGGCGATGCGAGTGATGTTGTCGGGCTCGCGCGCATCGGCCGCACGCCAGGCCGTCGCCCGAGAGAGGTAGCGGGTAATCAGTACCCCCTCACTCGGCTCGCTGGGGACGATCGCCGGCGTAAGCTCCGCGGCACCGAGCTTCTCGAGCAGCCGCTGCTCGGTAGATAGGTCGAGGCCGCAGGAAGCGGCTCCGCCGATCGGCAGACGCACTACCCAGTCGCCTTCGTCGCTCGAGAGGCGGTAGCTGCGTTCGTACAGCCCACCGCCGAGCGCCGATATTTTCAGGTCGCGAGCCGCGACGCCCAGCGTGCGACACAGGCCTTCCAGGCCCGCCTCACTGAGACCGGCGAGCGTCGCCATTTAGGCTGCCGCCGCGTTCGCGGCCGACGTCTCGATTTGCCAGTCACGCCACCAGCAGCGGAAACCAATCACTATCATGACGAGATACAGAACGAACAGGCCGGCCGTCAGGTAGAGCTCTCGTGAGACATAGAGATAGACGGACAAACCATCGATCACAAACCAATACGCCCAGTTCTCGAGCACTTTGCGCGTGACCATGTACGTCGTGACGACAGCAGCCACGGTCGTGAACGAGTCCAGGTAGGGAAAGGCGGCGTCCGTCGCACTGAAGGCCCAACCGAACGCCATCGTCGATACCAGGATGCCGCCGATGACGATGGCGTGATGATGGAGCTTCCATGTGGTGATGCGAAGACCTTGATGCCCGACGCCTCCGTACTTCCATTGGTACCAGCCGTAGACGGCCATCGCGGCGTAAAAAATCTGCAGGAGCGATTCCATATAGAGCTGCGCATTGAAGAAGATCACCAGATAGATCAGGACGCTCGCGAGCGCCATCGCCCAACAGAGGATATTCTGACGGATCACCAGAAGCAGATAGGCGATGGCGAGTAATACCGCCAGTGCTTCAGCCATCGACATGGCCACGGCCGCGGCGACAAGCTGATCCAGGAGTGTCAGAGACTAACCTCGGCTGGTGTCACAACGAGACACCCTGATTCAGAAAGAGTACCTGGCCGAGATCCCGATTACGCGAGGCTCGCCATATTGGTAGTAGGACTCGTTCACCCAGCCCTTACGGGGATCGTTACCGAAATACAGGCCGTGAACGGCGTAGTCCCGATCAGTCAGATTCCGGCCCCAGAGTTGTAGCTCAGTTCTTCCCAGTCGATAGCGCAAACTCGCATTCATCAGGACGTAGCTGTCGACGCTCTCGCCGTGATAGTAGCCGAAACGGCTGTCGTCACGTCCTTCCAACTCCAGTCGAGCGCTGAGTTTATCGCTAAAGGCCACGTTGGTCCCCAGGTTAAATTGCCAACTTGGCGCCTTGGCCTGGTCGATGTCGTAACGGGTAACGAAGTCGTCCAAATTTAGATCGAATGTCGTGATCTCCTCGATCTCCGTCTCTAGCCAGCCGACCGAGCCGAACAGCTCCACTCGATCCGAAAGTCGATGGCTCATCTCGATCTCCGCGCCCCAGTTGGATCCGTCCACGTTATCCAGGAAGCCGATCCACAGAAAATTCACGCCGTCCCACATCCACGACTCCAACTGCGCATCGTCCCTGTCCATGTGAAACAACGCAGCGCGTAACACGAGTCGGTCGTCCAGGTAGGCGCCCTTGAGCCCCAGCTCCCGGTTCAGTAACGTTTCTGTGTCGACCGTGAGTCTAGGTTGCATGAACGATTGAAACACCGGCTGCATGAAAGGCAGGTTCGCGCTCGCCTCCGTGTTGACACCGCCGGCCTTGTTGCCACGCGAGAGCGTCGCGTAGAGTAAGGTGCTCCCCGCAGCCTGATAGGTCAGGGTCAGCTCACCACTCTGGAGGCTGTCGTCGCTGCTCGACTGAAGACCGAAAGTATCCGCATAGTCGTCATCGAAGCGCTCATACCGAAGACCCGCCGTTAGCCCCAATCGTTCGTTGACAGCCATTTCGACCTGTCCATAGATGGCCTGTCGCTGTGTCTCATAGAGGCTGAAGAAGTCCCCGTAATACTCGCGGTGCAGATCTTCTTCGCGCTGCTGGGCGTAGATCCCGACTACGTACTGAGTCTCCGATACGGGCGAGTTGCGCAGCAGCCGGATGTCCAGCGAGACCTCGTCGCGATCCCTCAGATAGTTGTCCGTGTTGGAGAATAGATCGAATACTGGATCACAGAGTGTGCCATCACAGAGGCCGACGAATGTCCAATCCTCATCGAAGCCGTACTCGAGATCGCTCTCCAGCCAGGTCGCGACCGCCTGCAGGGTCGAGGCTTCGCCGACCTGCCATTCGGCCGACCCAGCCAGCGCGAGACTCTTCTGGTTATCGTGGCCCGGTTCATCCGACAACGTGTCCTTCGTGTTGTCGAGAGAGAACGCGTCATAGCCGTTGTGGCCGTCGAAATAGAACGCGGTCAGGCGGTAGGCGGAATCGTCAGTGGGGTCGAAATTAAGGGCCGCACGAACGGAGGTCTCATCGTAACCGTTCGTGTCATCCCGGCCGAGAAACACATTGTCGATATAGCCGTCGCTTCTGTTCTGTTGTGCCGCCAATCGTCCGGTGAGAGTGTCACTTAACGGACCGCTGATGACGCCCCCGACGTTCCAACTCCCGTAGTTACCGGCACCGACCTCGACGTAACCCTCGAGCGATTCCGTAGGTCTGTTGCTGCGGATGTTCACCATCCCGGCCAACGCACTGCCGCCAAAACGCGTTCCTTGGGGGCCACGCAGTATCTCCACCTGCTCCGCATCGAACAGCATGCCCGCATTGGCCGTGCCTCCCAGATTGATCTCGTCCACGGTAATGCCGACCGATGGGAAGTGTTTCGGATCGACGAACTGCTCCAGATCACCAACCCCGCGGACTTGCACGAAACGAGCCCGGGAACCGCCGCTGGAGTAATTGATGTTTGCCGAGGTATTGAGCACCGTCTCCAGATGTTGCGCCGCCCGATCCTCGATGATGGCTTCATCGATGACGGTAACGCTGGCCGGCATGCTCATTAGATCGCTGTCGCGAAACCCGGCGGTGACGACGATTTCTTCGACAACGGGGGAGTTTCGCCCCTCCTGAGCCTGCAGGAACGCGGGTAACAACGACATCAGGATTGCGATCGCGGCCCCTCTTTGATTGAAGACGCCGTTCCTACAAGAGATGATCGTGATTCTCATATCGGATCTCCTTCACTCTCGAGATCCGGGCCGTACCGCGAAAGGGGAATTCCGTGGCGGCCTTCCGTCCCTTCGCCGGTGCTAACCGGATCAGGTTCAAAGGGTTGATTGGCTCGACGCCAACCTCTCAGGCCGTTTCCGACCACCCCTCGGTTCTGTAGAGGCTCAATAGTAACTTAAGACGTAGCTAGAATGAACCTCATTCTTCGAGCCGCGGCATGAGTTCCGCGAGGTTGCATGGTCGTGTTCGGTAATCGAGTTGTAACGCGATGATCTTGTCCCACCCCACGATACAAGCGTTGCTCGATCCCGGCAGGCAGAATACGTACGTGCCGTTAGCGACGCCTGCCAGACACCGTGACTGCAGGCTCGAGGTTCCAATGTCGTCGAAGGAAATGGCCCGAAACATCTCACCGAATCCATCGATCTCTTTGTCCAGTAGCACGCTAACGGCCTCGGGCGTTCCATCACGGCCCGTCACGCCCGTGCCGCCTGTGCAGATGATGACCTCGATTCGTGGGTCCAGTATCCATCGGGACAGCGTCGCTCGAATCGCGTAAATGTCATCCCTGACGAGGGCTCGGTCACGAAGCTCGTGTCCCGCGCCAGTGAGCCGTTCGACGAGCAGGCTGCCTGAAGCGTCGGTATCTTCTGTTCGCGTATCCGAGATCGTGAGTACCGCAGCGCCGAGCGGCATAAACGGTCTTTGTTCCTTAGCGGACATTGCGTTGCTACCTTGTCAGGATTCCCCGCGCGTCGCAAGATCGCAAGCCATGCGCACGGCGTCTTCTCTGCCGCCGTAATAACCCCGTCGCGCGCCGGCCTCATGGAAACCTAAACGCTTGTAGAAGGCCATGGCCGGCTCGTTGCCGGCGCGTACTTCCAGATGCACGAGAAAGGTACCGGCGGTCCGCGCCGAGGCATGTAACCACTCGAGCAGCCCGCGCCCTACGCCCATCCGCTGATAACCCGGCTGTACGGCCAGAAGACTCAGATGCGCACGATCGTCCAGAAATTCCATGATCGCGAAGCCAGCGAGCCTGCGTGCGTCTCGTGCGATGATGACCACACAATCGGGATTCGCAAGGCAGTGCATGATCCGCCGTTCGTTCCACGACCACGGCAGCCCATCTTCAATTAATGTTCGAGCCATGTTCGCGATGGCAGGCGTGTCCTTGCGCTTTGCAAGACTAATTCGGATATTCACGAAACCCCGTTCCTGTCTCTTGTGTCTCTTCAGTCGAGCGATGGACAGTGACCGATAGATTACCGTATTCCCTGTCGGACGGCGATATTGACG
>JAZFPW010000241.1:0-2371 GCA_036444815.1 Gammaproteobacteria bacterium | reverse complement strand
CGTCGCGCCGAGAGTCCGGAGCGTGACGAGGCGGTAGTCACGGAGCTCGGCTGGCCTGCGTTAGCCGACAAGGTGCGAACCTGCACTGATTGCGAGCTCCACCGTGGCCGGATCCAGACGGTCTTCGGCGTGGGTAGCGAAGAGGCGGATCTGTTGATCGTCGGGGAAGCGCCGGGCGCCGAGGAGGACCGCAGGGGCGAGCCTTTTGTCGGGCGCGCCGGACAACTCCTGGACGCGATGCTTGGCGCCATCGAACTCGCTCGCGAGGATGTCTACATCGCGAATATTCTGAAGTGTCGGCCGCCGAATAATCGCGACCCACGAGCCGTCGAAGCGACGGCGTGCACACCGTATCTCGAACGCCAGATCCAACTCCTGCAGCCGAAGGTCATACTCGCGCTCGGCCGAATTGCCGCGCAATGGTTGTTGCAGTCCGATGCGCCGATCGGTAGGCTCCGAGGCCAGAGGCTAGGCTTCGGCAACCCGGAGACTCCGTTGGTCGCTAGCTATCACCCGGCTTACCTGTTGCGCAGCCCAACGGCGAAAGCCAAGGCCTGGGAAGACCTCCGGCTCGTGCGGCGAATTCTTCGAACGGCAACATGAGTGCATCGCTACAACCGCAGATTCGACTTCGAGCCATGCACCCGGCTGATCTGAATGCCGTGACTGAGATCGAGGAATCGAGCTATCAGTTCCCATGGAGTATCGGGATCTTTAGAGACTGTCTGCTCGCGGGCTATCACAGCCAGGTGTTGGAAGTATCAGGCGTCGTCAGCGGCTACAGCATCATGTCGGTTACCGGGGCGGAAGCGCATCTGCTCAATATCTGTGTGCACCCAAGCTGTCAGCGCCTGGGCTATGGTCGCCGCTTACTCGACGCAGTGCTGTTGAACGCAGACGAACTGGACGTGGAGCAGGTGATCTTGGAGGTTCGTCCTTCGAACCAGATCGCGATCGCGCTGTACCTATCGGTCGGTTTCGAGTTAATCGGAACGCACCCGTCCTATTACCAAGCGGACGGTGGACGTCAAGACGCAGTTATCTACGCCGCCACGATAGATCCTCTCCACTGACTCGCTAAAGCGAGGCCGTCCCCTAACCATGTCAGAGCAGCTGGAGCGTCGTACGTTCGCGATCATTTCGCATCCCGACGCCGGCAAGACCACGCTCACCGAGAAGCTTCTCCTGTTCGGCGGGGCCATCCAGATGGCCGGGACGGTCAAAGGCCGCAAAGCGCAGCGTCACGCGAGGGCGGATTGGATGCAGCTTGAGCAGGAACGGGGTATCTCCGTCACCTCTTCCGTCATGCAGTTTCCCTATGACGGAAAACTGATCAACCTGCTGGATACTCCCGGCCATGAAGATTTCTCGGAAGATACCTATCGGACGCTGACGGCGGTGGATAGCGCATTGATGGTAATCGACGCAGGCAAGGGCGTCGAGGCGCGCACGATCAAACTCATGGAGGTCTGTCGACTGCGCACTACACCCCTCATGAGCTTTATTAACAAGCTCGATCGGGATGGGCGTGACCCGCTGGAGTTGCTCGATGAGATCGAGACGATGCTGAAGATCGAATGCGCTCCCGTTACCTGGCCGATCGGGATGGGGCGCGAGTTTCGCGGTATCTACCACCTCCTCGAAGATTGCGTCTATCTCTATGAGCGCGGCGATTCGAGCCGGGTCACCATTGCCCGCAGGGTCGACGGCTTGGCATCGGCGGAGGTCGACGAGTTACTCGGTGACGACGCGCACGCATTGCGCGAACAGGCGGACCTGATTCGCGGCGCAAGCCCGCGCTTCGACGTCGGACAATATCTGGAAGGGCGCCAGACGCCCGTGTTCTTCGGCGCCGCTATCCAGAACTTCGGCGTGAAGGAGTTGTTGGACGCGTTTGTGACCAACGCTCCGCCCCCGCAGCCGCGCACGACCGTCGATCGGACGGTAGAGCCATCCGAGAAAGAGCTGAGCGGCTTCGTTTTTAAGATCCAAGCGAATATGGATCCGGCCCACAGAGACCGGATCGCGTTCCTTCGCGTTTGTTCGGGCACCTATACGCCGGGCATGCGTCTCTACCACACGAGGCTGGGACGCGAGGTGCGCGTCGGCGAAGCGATAACGTTCATGGCTGCGGATCGGAAGCCTGTCGAGGAGGCCGTCGCCGGCGATATCATCGGTCTCCACAATCACGGGACCATCAATATCGGTGACAGCTTCTCGCAGGGCGAGAATCTGGTCTTCACAGGGATTCCGGATTTTGCTCCCGAGCTGTTCCGGCGGGCTGTACTCGGAGACCCGCTCAGGCTAAAGGCGTTGAATAAGGGGCTCGATCAGCTCTGTGAAGAGGGCGCGACGCAGTTGTTCCGGCCGT
>JAZFPW010000240.1:0-3243 GCA_036444815.1 Gammaproteobacteria bacterium | reverse complement strand
GATCGAGCGCACGGTCTGCATACTCCGATGACTTGTGATGTTGAATGAGCATCATCGCGACATCGTTGGTCTCCTGCGTGTAGGGAATGTTCACGAGCGTACCGGCTCGAGTCTTTAACTCCACCGGTTGATCGTCGAGCACCCAATCCGCCACGTAGTCGAAGCCTTCTTCCTTGAGTATATCGACCGTTTCATTCGTCTCCGTGAGTGCCGGACCCAACCATCCTCTTGGCCTGTTACCGGTAAACTCCTGAATGATGTCGCGCGTCTTTTGAATATCCAGCCGTTCGTTCTCGACCTTCTGCATGCTTAGCTGCGAGAACCCATGACCCATAAATTCCCAGTTCGCCTTGAGCGCCTCCTCCGCGATGCGCGGGTAGGCCGTGCACACGCTCCCGTTGAGCGCGAGAGTCGTAGGCACGTCGAACGTATCGAGTACTTCTTTGAGCCTCCAGAAACCAATACGGTTGCCGTATTCATGCCATGCCCAGTTCGGTATGTCCGGAATCGGGGAGCCGCCGGCAGGGGGAGATATCACCGTGCGTGGTTGGGGCTTGGTACTGTCCCAGACCTCAACATTGACGATCGTCCAGACGATCATCCGCGCGCCGTCGGGGAGCTTCGGGACAGGCCGGTCGATGATCGCTGAATAATCCAGTCGTTCGTCTGGGCGCATCTGCTCGCTCATTTATCGTTCCTTTTCTGCAGCAACTCGATTACTTCGGCTTCCGATCGAAGATATGGACGCGTCCATTACATCGCCGCGCTGTCGAATAGTCATTCGGTGATTCTTAGATTAGGCCAGCGAACGTCTACTATTGGCGAGCCGGACGACTCGTTCAGGACCCGTCGCCAGGCCCTGAACAGGAGTTACTTCGCCCCTAAACGGGAATCGATTACCCGACGAGGTGCTCGCGAAAGAAGCCGATGGTGCGATTCCATGCGAGCGCTGCGGCCGCTTCATTGTAGCGAGGCGTCGAATTGTTGTGGAAGCCGTGGAGCGTACCCTCATACATCTGCATCTCGTACGAAACGTTATTCGCCCGAAGCGCTTCCTCGTAATCCGGCCACATAGAGTTAATGCGCGCGTCGCTGCCCGCGTAGACAATCAGCATTGCAGCTTCGATCTTGGAGACATCTTCGCTTGCTGCCGCGGCACCGTAGAATGGTACGCCCGCATCCAGGTCGCTACCCAGAGTAACGGCCAGGCGATTGGTCATTCCGCCACCCCAGCAGTATCCCGTGGCACCGAGACGGCCGTTGGACAATTCGTGCGATTTGAGGAAACGCGCGCTGTTGATCATGTCTTGATCTAACTCGGCCGGGATGAGGCTCCGCTGCAATTCGCGGCCGTCATCGTCGTTGCCGGGATAACCGCCGGCCGGAGACAACCCATCCGGTGCCAGCGCCAGGAATCCTGCCACCGCCGCGCGCCGTGCGACATCCTCGATATGCGGATTCAAGCCGCGGTTCTCGTGAATGATCAACACGGCTGGAAACGGACCATCCCCTGCAGGCTGCACCAGATAGCCACGCATCGTGCCCGAAGTACCGCCGGGCGATGGGTACTCGACATAGGTGCCCGTCATGCGAGGATCGGTAAAAGAGATTGTCTGTGCTTCGGCATAGCGCGGCAACAACGCCTGTGCCATCCAGAGAGCGGACACTCCACCGATCGTGATCGCCGCTGCACGGCTGAGGAACTCGCGCCGGTTCATTCGGCCGTGGCAATACTCGTCATAGAGATCGAAGATCCGTTGGTCGATTTTTTGTTCTTCTGTCATGGGTCATGCTCCTAAAGCCCCAAGGGGACCACGGCAACTATAGGGCTTGGATTCCGACTCGACAACGTGCGTGCCGCGAATCGCTAAATAGGGCCGTGATTCCCCACTACTTTCTAATTCGCCGCCCACAGTCTGCAGACGAGGCGTCAGCGCCCACTTCTGGTTTCGCAGGACGCCCAATACTGTCCAGCAACCCGTATTCTAGAAGTTACTTTAAGTTTCCTTCCTATCTATGCGACGTCCGCTTATGGCCGAGCGGACGTTGGGACCGAGTCTAGATGGGTGTTCCTTAACGTCTGATTTCGGGAAAAGCGGACATTGGGCTCTGGCAGACTGCCAGATCGAACCATATTTCACCTGATTTTGGGCCATATACGAGCCTGAACTAGGTAGAGTCACCCTCTACAGTCTTGGGGGCGAGGCATGACCTCATTCTTCAGGGAGTGAGACGCAGAATCGTCGTTAAAGTCGCAGTGGCCTACGCCATTGTCGGATGGTTGTTAGTTGAGGTTTTATCCGTTCTTGTCCCGTCCCGGCCTATTTCCCTGGTAAACTAATGTTAGCGTCACTACTCGACTGAGCATATAAGAGGCCAGCCGACGCAAGCCGTGCCGAGACTGATCAAGGCGGAGCGGTCTCCACATCCTGGATTGGATCAAAATGGCATTTTGGCAGCCAGAAGATCAGCTGTGGATGAAGGCATGGAGGCTCCGCTGGCTAGGGCGATGGCCCTGCCAACCTTTAGGATGAAACACGATGACGAGAGAAGACCGTTACGCCAATTCCAGCCATGGGCGTCCAAACCTGTGGGCGTGCTTTGCGCTCGCGGATAACGACCAACAACGTAATGAGGTTCAGCGTAACGCGACGAAGTATTGCATCGACTCTGGGCGGCAACTCAGTGGGGAGGGTCGAGCATGACCGACTCTCCTCCTGTAACCACAGCGCTCCTATTAGCCGCTGGCACCGGAACTCGCCTTCTACCCGTGACAGCGGATGCTCCGAAGTGTCTCACCGAAGTCGCCGGGCGTTCCATTCTCGCGCGACTGGTCGACAATCTGCGTGCACAGGGGATCGAGCGGCTGGTAGTGGTTATCGGGTACCAGGGTGATCGTATCCGTGAGTTCCTGCACAAATATACTAGCAGTCTCCGCATCGACTACGTTTACAACCCCGACTACCGGACAACCAATAACATCTACTCTCTCTGGTTAGCCCGGCGGCAGATTCAGGAGTCATTTCTGCTGGTGGAGAGTGATCTGGTGTTCGATGCCTCGATGTTGGCGGGCATGCTTCACCCTGACAAGATCGCAATTTCGAACATCCTTCCCTGGATGAGTGGAACGACCGTGTGCCTTGACGTCGCCGGGAGCCGGGTGGCGGCTTTCCACGTCGGGAATAGAACGTGCGATGCGCCCCGCTATAAGACGGTAAACCTCTACAGCCTGTCGTTGAAGAC
>JAZFPW010000239.1:0-11181 GCA_036444815.1 Gammaproteobacteria bacterium | reverse complement strand
GGACGGCACCGGCCGGGAGTGGCGACTCTTCGCCGAGTTACGCGACTTTGATCTGAGCACGCTGACGACGTTGTTTCCGGATCAACCTGGCATGCCTCGCTCGGGCGTCGGTGACGTGTCGGTCTGGCTCGACTTACTCGGCGGCAGAGTCAGCCGTGCGACCGTCCAGTTGGCTCTAGAGAACCTGCTGTTAGCGCAGCACGCAGGCTTCAACGACGCGGACTCTAGTTACGAGACGCTGGACGTCACGACGGAGTGGAGCCGCGACGATGGCGGTTGGCAGCTGGCATTGAGCAATCTGAATCTCAGGCGACAGAGGCGAGCCTGGCCCGGTGATGTCACTGTAAATCTCAGCGTAGCGAAAGACTCGAACGGGCTGGATGGGATCGTGTTGAGTAGCAGTTTTCTAAGGCTGGAGGATTTGACGCCTCTGATCGCGGCCTTGCCCGAGCATCCAGTGACCGATCTCTGGCTTGAGCTCGCGCCTGCCGGCGATGTTCTGGGCGTTCAACTCGACTGGACTTCCGGGGGCGAGTCCTGGGTGTACTCGGCGTCGGCCGACTTTCGTGACATCGGCTTCTCTACCTACGGAGTATGGCCGGGTGTCACGGGTCTATCCGGCGAACTCCGGGCTGTCTCCAGAAGTGGCCGACTGACGCTACGGACTCGGAATGCACGGGTGCAATGGCCGGCGATCTTTCGTCAGCAACTAGAGATAGAAGAACTTACCGGCATCCTGATTTGGCGACAGGGGCAGGATGGCATTCGCCTCGTCAGCGACAACCTGACGTTGAACAATCAAGACATGACGACGCGTTCGAACTTCGAGGCCACGATCCCGCTGGACGGAAGTTCCCCGAGGTTGGAACTCGAGAGTAACCTGTTTGGATTCGATACGGCCAAAACGAGCCAGTATCTGCCGGCCGGAGTGTTACCGGCTCCTGTCGTCGCGTGGCTGGATCGCGCCGTCGTCAGCGGCTACATTCCTCGGGCGGAGGTCGAGTTCGTCGGGCCGGTGACCGCTTTCCCGTTCCGTGGCGGGGAAGGGAGATTCTGGGCCACGTTCGACGTCGAGGATGGAGTGCTGGCTTTTATGGAGGACTGGCCGGCGGCCGAAGACATTCGCGGCACGGTTGAGTTCCTGAACGAGGGCTTGACGGCTCGCGGGACCGGCAGAATCCTCGGCCAAGACAGAGCCTATATCAATGGCAGCGTTGCGGACATGAGAGATGCGGTGGTCAGTCTCGAAGGCGTGACGGCTGCGTCACTCGACGGCGTACTGGACTACCTGAAGGCGATTCCGCTATTCGCAAGAAGCCTCGGCCCGGACTTAACGCAGCTTGAGGCGAACTCCGGAGATGCTGACGTGGAGTTGACCCTGAATCTTCCTCTGACCGACCTCGCCGCCTACGAGCTCGACGCGCAACTGCGGATACGAGACGGTGAATTAAGTGTCTCGAGTTCGGGTTTGGCGATCACGGAAATTGAGGGCGTCCTGAATTTGAAGAACGATGGTGTGACGGCCGCCGGCATCGAGGCGACTCTGCTGGATGGACCGGTCATCGTCGGCGTCACGCGTCCGGACGAACCGGGCTACCGGGCTCGCGTGGAGTTCGCAGGAGAGGTCGCGGCCGAGTCGGTCGGGGCAGTGTTCAATCTGCCGCTGAACTCGTACCTCGACGGGCAAACGCGTTGGCAAGGGAATCTTCTGCTGCCCGCGAACCCAGTGCCGGACTCGCCGGTACCGAGGGCGCCATTAAGAGTCAGTGTGAGTTCTAATCTGCTCGGCGTCGCACTAAAATTCCCCGAGCCGTTCGCTAAGCTTCCGGCCGAGGCTACGAGTCTCCAAGTGGATATTATCTTCTCGCAGCCTGAACGACTCGATATCGAAGGCAATCTTGGCGCGGCGAATCGTTTTGCGTTGAGTTTGTGGAATCGGCCGGAAGGCTTGTCGCTGCGCAAGGGAAGCGTTCGCTTCGGCGGCTCGTATCCGCTGCTCCTTCCCCAGGACGGGTTGGATATTCAGGGCGAGCTCGGCGAGGTGCGACTGGACGACTGGCTGGACCTGTTCCAGGAAGTCGCGTCCGAGACCGGCGCGGCCACGCTGCTGACAACCGTGGACTTAGAGGTTGCCGACCTCTCTGTCTTCGGCCAGCCTCTTGGTCAGGCGACGCTCGCAGTCACACGGGAGCCGACCGAGTGGCTCGTGGATATCGATAGTGAACCTGTTGCCGGCCGGTTCGTCATGCCGCTTGATCTGGGCAGCCGTTCCCAGATCGTTGCGACGATGCAGCGACTGCATCTGTCGATGAACGAGTCAGGCGAGTCGGGTCAAGTCGACCCGCGCGACTTACCGGGGCTACTCGTTACCGCTGACGACTTCGCGGTCGGGCCGCGCCGTTACGGTGAACTCAACGCGGACATTCGCGCAGAGGCCTCGGGACTTCGAGTGGCATCGTTCAATGCCGTCAATGAAGGCTTCACTCTGGAGGGTAGTGGTCAGTGGTCGAACGGCGCTCAGGGAATCACGACCCGCTTGGCGCTCAGGCTCGAGAGCGGGAATGTCGCCATCGCGCTCGATGAACTCGCATTGGATCCGCTCCTTGAAGGAGAACTGGCCGAGGTTTCAGCGAATGTCTACTGGCCTGGTGGACCGTCAGCGGACTGGAGACAGGCTATTAGCGGCGATGTCACTCTTCGGCTGGAACAGGGCAGCGTGCTAGATTTAGAGCCCGGGGCAGGCCGCATGATGGGTCTAATGAGTATTTCTGCATTGCCCCGGCGACTGGCGTTGGATTTCAGAGACGTCTTCAATCGTGGACTCGTGTTCGACGAAGTCAGCGGCAACTTCGTACTGATCGACGGGGATGCTTATACGGACGACTTGAAACTGACCGGCCCGGTTGCGGACATCGGCGTCGTCGGCCGGACCGGCTTGAAGGATCAGACTTACCAACAGCAAGCTGTCGTTACCGCCGAGCCCGGTAAGATACTTCCGACGATGGGGTTCCTAGCGGGCCCTGGCATAGGAACCGCGCTGCTGATCTTTACGCAGATATTCAAGGAACCACTGAAAGGCATAGGCCGAGCGTCCTACTGCATGTCGGGAACATGGCAGGAACCGTTGGTCGAGAGATTGAGTCCGGAAGATCTGAGCACCGGTGAGCTCTGCGCCGAGCTGCCTCCGGGCTGGGCGCATCCCGTTCAGGAGTAGGGCGCGCACATGAAGGCCGCCTCAATTCAGATGACGAGTGGTCGATCGGTCGAGCGCAATCTCCAGGAGGCGGCGCGACTGTTGCATGAGGCGAGCGCCGCGGGAGCGGGTCTTGTCGTGCTGCCGGAGAACTTCGCGTTCCTGGCCGCCGATGACAGCGAGCGCCTCAGCATCAGCGAGTCCTGGGCCGAAGGGCCTATCCAGAGCTTTCTCGCGGAGCAGGCGGCCGACAACGATTTTTGGCTAGTCGGCGGTACCGTGCCTATACGCGACGGGAACGGCAAAGCCCATTCGGCGTCGCTGTTGTTTACGCCGAAAGGCGAGCTGGCCGTACGCTACGACAAGATTCATCTATTCGATGTCGGCATACCGGGAGCGACCGAAAGTTACCAGGAATCTCGGACGACCGTGGCGGGCACGAAGCCTGCGAGCGCCGTTACGCCGTTCGGCCACGTCGGGCTCGCCATTTGCTACGACCTCCGGTTCCCGGCGTTGTTTCAGCGCCTCGGGGAGTCCGGGATCGAGATTCTCGCGCTTCCGGCGGCGTTCACGGTCCCGACGGGTCAGGCGCACTGGCGCGTGTTGCTAAGGGCCCGAGCGATCGAGGGGTTGTGCTATGTGATCGCCGCCGCCCAGTCAGGCCAGCATCCCGGCGGTCGCCAGACCTATGGGCACTCAATGATCGTGGATCCTTGGGGTCAGATTCTCGCAGAACTGGACTCGGGCCCTGGCGTGATCGTGGCAGATGTGGATATGATGCGACTCAGACAGGTACGCGAAACTTTTCCAGCTCTTGAGCACCGGCGCCGGCTCTAGAGCGATTCCACTACCGAGCGCTGGATGCGTCAGCTATGCGACCGCAAAAATATGTTGTCCCGCCCATAGATTCGTTGACGGTTGTCGACCGCGAGCTTCTGCAGCCCGCGGGACTCGATCTGAGCCAGTTGGATCGGGCGCTGGGCGCGCTGATGACCCGACAACTCGACTACGGCGATTTGTATTTTCAGTTCACGCGTATTGAGACCTGGACCATAGAAGACGGCATCGTCAAAGACGGCGCCCATAGTATCGATCAGGGCGTCGGCGTCCGGGCGGTTGCGGGCGAGAAGACAGGCTTCGCCTACTCCGACCAACTCGACGCCCCGTCGCTCAAGGACGCCGTCGAAGCCGCACGGGGGATCGTTCGAACGCAAGGTGATGGACGCGCAAAGGCGTCCCGGGCAACGTCGGCTGATCGCCTGTATCCGGCAGATGACCCGTCAGTGAGCCTGGATGACGCCGACAAGGTCGAGTTGTTGCTGCGTTTGGATCGTGAAACACGGGCCATCGATGAGCGTGTCATTCAGGTGATCGGAAGCCTCGCGAGCGTTTACGAGATGATACTGGTGCAGGGTTCGGACGGGGTTCTTGGCGCGGACATCAGGCCACTGGTCCGTCTCAATGTCTCGGTCATTACTCAGAAGGGCGACCGTCGAGAGCAGGGTTATGCTGGCTGCGGTGGGCGGGGAGACCTGTCCTTGTTCACGGCGCCGGATCGAGTTCGAAGCCTGGCTGCAGAGGCGGTACGTCAGGCGTCCGTCAACATGGAGGCGATTCGTGCCCCGGCCGGGATCATGCCCGTCGTCCTGGGTTCGGGTTGGCCCGGGATCCTGTTGCATGAAGCGATCGGCCATGGGCTCGAGGGTGACTTCAATCGTAAGGGGTCCTCGGCTTTTTCAGGCCTGATCGGTGAGCGTGTGGCTACGTCCGAGTGTTCCGTCGTCGATGACGGCACGCTCGAAGGCCGCCGCGGTTCCCTCAATATGGACGACGAGGGATCGCCGACGCAGTGCAATACGTTGATCGAGAACGGGATACTGAAAGGGTATTTGCACGATAAGCTGAATGCGAGACTGATGAAGACTCAGTCCACGTCTAACGGGCGTCGAGAATCATACGCGTACCCGCCTATGCCACGAATGACCAATACCTATATGTTACCGGGCAAGCACGCAGCGGAAGATGTGATCGCGTCGGTCGATAAAGGAATCTACGCTCCGAATTTCGGCGGCGGTCAGGTCGATATCACGTCCGGAAAGTTCGTGTTCTCAGCTAGCGAGGCTTACTTGATCGAGAACGGTAAGATCACCGCGCCCGTGAAGGGTGTCATGTTGATCGGCAACGGGCCGGACGTGTTGACCCGTGTCTCCATGGTCGGCTCGGATCTCGAACTCGACCCGGGCGTCGGGACTTGCGGTAAGGAAGGTCAATCGGTGCCGGTGGGCGTAGGGCAACCGACGTTGCGGATCGACGAGATGACCGTCGGCGGAACCGAGGCCTGCTAGGACGGCGGTCGCGCGGCGCTAAGCTGCTGCCGCTGTCGTTAGGATCGGTACGGTAGGATGTGTTTGCCCGCCGAGCGTCGTCAGGAGCAATGATGATGTGGCTTTCGAAGCCGTTGTACGAGTCACTACCCTATTACTACGTTGTCGTCGGCGCGATTGTCCTGACGTTGAGCCTCTATCTAGATTACTGGTACTGGCCGACAATCTTCGCTGGTATCGGAGTCGTCGCCGTAATAGCCGGCTTGGTCGTGTGGCTCAGGCGCCGGGGGTATCGTCAGAGCCGCAGCCGTCGCGCCCTGGACGACTCGTCTCAAAGTTAACGAAAAGAGTTCGGCCCGCTGGGGGCGCACCCGGATAGTCTTGTTCGGCTCAATCTCGCCTCGCCGTCCATGGCTCGGCTCAAATCGTGAGCTCGTCGCTTTAGGCCGTCCGTGGCACGCTCCTCGCCCACGATGCTCGCAAGACTATCCGGGTACACCGCCGACGAGCGGATGACGCTAACTGTCGCGTGGGTCCGGCTGGTTAACGCCGTGATCGGTCTGTTTCTTGCGGAACGCAGCCAGTGACGTAGAGATAGAGTCGTGCTTGTTCGCGAGTATCGCGGCAGCCAGCAGAGCCGCATTGATCGCTCCTGGCTTGCCGATGGCCAACGTGCCGACGGGGATGCCGGCCGGCATCTGAACGATGGATAGCAGAGAATCGATGCCGTTCAGTGCCTGAGATTGTATCGGGACGCCGAGTACCGGTAGTTGCGTTTTCGCGGCGGTGACGCCGCCCAAGTGGGCCGCGCCTCCGGCAGCCGTGATCAACACCTCCAGCCCACGTTCGGACGCGCTTGAGGCATACTCGAACAGTAGGTCGGGTGTTCGGTGAGCCGAAATGACTCGGACTTCGTTGGAAATTCCCAGCTCGTCGCAGGTATCCACCGTATGGCGCATGATCTCCCAGTCCGACATTGAGCCCATGAGAATTCCGACCAAAGGTTTCATCGGGCTATTGTACAGCAGTTAGAATCAGCGTCTCGTATCGCGAGGTAGCCTTCCGATGGACGCACACGAGGTACAGCAGTCACTTCAAGCGACGGCAGAGGAAGCTGTCAAGGTAGCGCGCACGCTCGGTGCCGATCAAGTAGAAGCGTTCGTTAGTTTTGACGAGGGCCTCTCGGTGACGGTGCGCCTGGGGGAACTGGAGTCGGTCGAGCGCCAGCGTGATCGCGCGCTTGCGATCACTGTGTATGCGGGCGGCCGTAAGGGTAGCGCCAGCACGACGCAGTGTTCCGGAGCGGCGGTCGAAGAGACCACCCGCAAAGCACTGAGCATCGCGAGCTTCACCGCGGAGGACGAGTACGCCGGTCTCGCCGACGAGCAGTTGCTGGCGCAGGAATTTCCGGATCTCGACCTCTATCATCCCTGGGAACTGCCGATCGAAGCCGCTGAGGAGCTCGCGCGCCGTGCGGAGGATGTTGCGCGTGCGACGGATCCCAGGATCAAGAACTCGGAGGGGGCGACCGTTGCGACCGGCGGGGGCGTACAGGTTTACGCGAATAGCCACGGCTTCTGCGGTGGGTACGCCACGACCAGTCACTCATTGAGCTGCGGCGTAATCGCAGAGAGCGAGAATGCGTTAGAACGCGACTATTGGCTGACGCTAGCGCGGAACCCTGAGGCACTGGAGACGCCGGAGCAAGTCGGGGCAGAGGCGGCGCGAAGAACGTTGCGTCGGTTGGGAGCCAGGCAGATTTCGACGAGACAAGTGCCCGTGGTCTATCCAGCGGAGCTGGCAGGGGGGTTGTTCGGGCACCTGGTCGCGGCGATAAGGGGCACGAGTCAGTATCGCAAGGCTTCCTTTCTGTTGGACGCCTGTGGCGAGCAGATCTTCCCGGAGTTCGTGGGGATAGAGGAGGATCCTTTCATTCCCGGCGCGATGGGCAGCGCACCGTTCGATAGCGAGGGCGTCGCGACCCACCGGAGAAAACTGATAGACGATGGCGTTCTTTGCGGCTACGTCCTGTCGAGCTACTCTGCGCGGCGCCTGGGACTGCAGACGACGGGGAATGCGGGCGGCGTTCACAATCTCGTCGTGAAGCCCACGGCCGGCTCGCTCGACGAACTACTCAGCGAGTGCCCGGAAGTCTTTCTGGTCGGGGAATTGCTCGGGCAGGGCGTCGACACGGTCAGCGGAGACTACTCGCGAGGCGCAGCGGGATTCTGGATCGAGAACGGCGAGATCGTGCATCCGGTTCACGAGGTGACTATCGCGGGCAATCTGAAGGATCTGTTCCACGGCATCCGGGCCGTTGGTTCCGACGTCGACTGTCGGGGAACCATTCGCTGCGGATCGGTTCTCGTCGACAGCCTCACGGTTGCGGGTAAAGGCAACTGACGTATTCCGCTACGACGTCTGCGTCTGTACGCTCGCTGCGTCTTCGTCTACTAGATCGGCCAGGGAACGGGAATCTACCGCTTCGTAGATGGCGGCGTCGACCTGCCGGGCGACGGCCTGGACCGTGGCATTCCACTGCCCCGGTTCCGTCGACCGCTCGTCTGCGGCCGATGTGCGAACCGACGCGAGGATCTCGGCGACACTGATTCTTCGTAGATCCCTGGCGGGGATCAGACGCTCCTCGGTCGTCTCGACGAGCAGCTGGGTCTCCCGTAGCGCCCCGACGACGGACTCCAACAGATGCCGCGGTACGCCGATACGGGCCGCCAGGCCCGAGATTCCCCAGCCATCCGTCGGCTCACCCGTGTCCTGACCGACGAGCAGCATCACGCTGATCGCCAGACGCTCCGTCACTTCGTTAGAGACGTTCGGTGTGCGTCTCTCAAGACGAAGATAATCCGGGTTCTGATGGAAGAAAGTAAACTGCGCACCGACCAGCAGAATCAGCCAGGACAAGTAGAGCCAGAGCATCCCGAAGATCATGATCGCGAATCCGGAGTAGATGACTTCGGTCCGGTCGGTGCCGGCGACGAACTGTGCGAACAGCTCGCCGCAGCCGACCCAGACGATCCCGGCGAGCACGCCGCCCAATAGCGCCGTTCTTATTCGCACCGTCGCATTCGGCACGAAGGTATAGAGAAAAGTAAATACGCCAATCACGAGCACGTACGGTGTGAGCTGGGTTACACCGACGACCAGACTCCCCAGCGGTTCCGTCGCTCGCAGTCGGTTGATGACGGTGGTGTTCGCTATCGTCGCCAGCAGCCCCATGGCGACACTCATCAGTGCGGGTCCCACGAGCATCACACTCAGGTACTCGCTGAAACGGCGCCCGAAGCTGCGCGGGCGATCGACCCGCCACACGAAGTTGAAACTATTCTCGACCTTCTGCGCCATCGATAGAGCGGCGAGGATCAACAAAACCAAACTCACCCCTGCCAGCGCGGAACCCTGCACGTTGTCTACGAAGCCGATGATGGTGGCCGTCAACTCCTCGCTGCGCGGGCCGAGGGGCGCGAGGACGCTCAGCAGTAGGGGCTCCATCTGACGATGGAAGCCGAGGCCTTTCAGGATGGAGAAGCTCAACGCCAACAGCGGCACGACCGCGAGCATCGTGGTGTACACGAGGCTCATTGCGCGCAGGCTAAGCTCGCCAGACGAGAGTTCTCTGCCCAGGGCGTAGATGAAGCGTGAGACTGTCAGGAGGGCTCTCTGCGGAGTTCCCGACGGCAGGTCGCCGTCCCAGAGCCACGCTTGAATACGTCGATTCCATCGCTCCATCGGCGGACTCCGTCCCGTTACGGCAGATGCCTGACCACCATCACTGGGTCAGGCAGTTCAAGGCTTCGTAGTATTTCTCACGAGTACGTTTGACCACAACCGCTGGTAGATGCGGGCCGGGTGGCTTCTTGTTCCAGTCCAACGTGTCGAGGTAATCGCGGACATACTGTTTGTCAAAGCTCTGCGGTGAAGAGCCCGGCTCGTAGCTCGCGACCGGCCAGAACCTCGACGAGTCGGGTGTGAACAGTTCGTCGATCAGATACAATTCTCCATCGCTATCCAAACCGAACTCGAATTTCGTGTCCGCGATGATGATGCCACGTTCTCGGGCATACCGCGTCGCCTCCGAATAGAGTTGCAATGAGAGGTCAGACACGCGTTGGCGGAGTTCAGCGCCGATCAAGGAGTCGACATCGCCGGCCGAGATGTTCTCGTCATGATCTCCTGCGGCCGCCTTCGTGCTTGGCGTAAAGATCGGTTCACGCAGTTTCTCGGCAAGCTCCAGGCCTGGCGGCAGCGAGATGCCGCTGACGCTGCCTGAAGCGCGGTAATCTTTCCACCCGGAACCGATCAGGTAACCTCGAACGACCGCTTCCATGGGCAAGGGATTGAGACTCTTCACGACGACTGAGCGACCTTGGACGATTGCGTGGTCCTGTGGATCCGGTAAGACGCTAACGGGGTCGATATCAGTCACGTGGTTCGCAACGACGTGGCCCAGTCGCTCGAACCAGAAGTTGGAGATCGCCGTCAGCGCGACTCCCTTGCCCGGGACCGGATCCGGAAGCACCACATCGAAGGCGGAGATGCGGTCGCTTGCGACAATGAGCAGGTGGTCGTCGTCGACTCGGTATATGTCGCGTACCTTACCGCGGGCGACTAGTTCCAGGCTCGTCAGGTTCGACTCGGACACGGCATCTGGTGGCGGTTCAGTCATAGACGACGGCGTCCTTCTGGGGTCGGTAAGTTAGCGGCTGGGATGTAAAACGCGATAATGACTCGTCTAGCGGTCGGTCAGCAACTCCAGAACGCCGAGCGGACGCTTGGCGCCTACCGCTGCCCCGGTAGCGGGTCCGTGACTAGCGATGTTGTGGATCGGTAAAGTCGTCGGTGGCGCACTGGGCTATGCTGCGGCTGGCCCATTCCGTCTAGTCGGCCTGGCGCTGGGGATCATGCTCGGGCATCAGTTCGATATAGGACTGAGCGCCCGTAACGCAACGCGTCAGCGAATAGATTTCGGCTCGGCGAAAATCCAGCAGCTGTTCTTCGAGATGAGCTTCACGTTGATGGGGCATGTCGCCAAGGCTGACGGCCGCGTCTCAGAGGAAGACATCCGGGTAGCCCGTCGGCTGATGCACAGCATGTCCTTGCCGCCCGAGCAGGTACAGCAGGCGATCAAGTATTTCACGGCCGGGAAGAGCCCGAACTTTCGTCGGTCGGAGAGCCTGAAGAAGCTTCACGATCGACTCCGTGGTCGCAAAGATCTGATTAGAGCGTTTATGGAAATACAGATGCAGGCCGCATTGGCGGCTGGGTCGCTCAGTAAGACGAAACGAGAGCTGCTATGGACGATCGCTAGATTTCTTGGTATGGGCCGCGTGGAGCTTGCTCAGGTAGAGGCGCTGATTCGCGCCCGGCATTTTAGAGACGGCGGCGAGCCCGACAAGAAAGCCGGGCTGGAGGATGCGTTTGTCGTTCTCGGGCTGGATGCCAGCGCCAGTGATCAGGAAGTGAAGACGGCTTATCGACGTCTAATGAATCAACATCATCCGGATAAGTTGGTCGCTCGGGGGTTACCGCAGGCGATGATGCGCGTCGCTGAAGAGAAGACCCAGGAGATTCGCGCCGCCTACGAGCAGATCAAGTCGCACCGAGGCTTCAAGTAGCCAAGCCGCGAATCGCAGCGGCTCAGATAGGCCG
>JAZFPW010000238.1:0-2739 GCA_036444815.1 Gammaproteobacteria bacterium | reverse complement strand
GGCGTAGATTGCGAGGCGCGGAGATAACCCTGTATTCGCCGCCAGCAGCGGTATCCAGCTGGTTAGAAAATAAAGCGTGGCGAAAGACATGAAGAACGCGAGCCACAGCCACAGCGTCGGCGCACTCTTCCCGTCGGCGAACAGAGACGATACTTTCGAGCGTGCCGCAGGCGCCACAGCCGGCGGAAACTCGCTTAGTTCTGCACAATCCATCGACCTCAATATTCTGTTGGCCTTCTCCAGCGCATTCCCGGGCCGTACCTTGACTAGAAAATTGAGAGACTCGGGCAGGAAGAGGTACACAAACGGAAACGCGAGAGCAGTCGTGAGGCCCGCTACGGTGAACATGGTCCGCCAACCGAACTCGGGAATGACCGAAGCAGCAACCACGCCGGACAGCGTAGCGCCGACCGGATAGCCGGATAACACGATGCTGACCATGAGGTTCTTGCGTCGATCCGGTGCGTACTCGGCAGCCATTGTCGCCACACTGGCCAGCATCGCACCGATTCCAAGACCACTCGCAAACCGCAAGGCCGTCAGCTGAGTGACATTTTGTGCATAGGCAGTCAGCAAGATGCCGGCGGACATGACCACGAGGCAGAACAATATCAATGATCGCCTGCCCAGATAGTCTGCCAGCGGCGCCAAAACAAGTGCCCCGGCAGTCATGCCGAATAGACCAGCGCTGAAGACGATACCTAACGCCTCCGGCGAGATCGCCCACTCCGTTGCCAGCGCCTGCGCCGCGTAAGAGATGATCAAGACATCCATGCCGTCCAGTACGTTCATCAGGAAACAAACGGCGATAACCGTGTACTGCAGGCCGGATATCGGCTGGGAATCGATCAGCTTCCGAATGTCGGTCATTCTCTATACCGTCTGTCAGGTCGTGGAGCACTATACAAGGGCCGCATTACCGGCTGGATGATCCGGATATGAATAATGTTCACTACCGGTGGGGAATACACGCTGGGCTCGACTCGAGCGACCAGAAATACATGGTCGAGCGCTATTCCCTGGAGGATGACGGCATGACGCTGAAGATCCTCATAGACGTCACCGATCCGGTCTACCTTAGCGAGCCGCTTGTCATCGACTACTCGATGGACAAGCTCGCCGACCGCGACCCCGTCAGTGCTCCCTGATCGCTGGAGTGCGCCGCCCTGTTTCTCACCGGTTACGACGGTAACTAAATCACCGGCGCCGAGCCCGAATCGGGCCACCCCGCGGCGGACTGCCTCCACCGCCAGTTACGGTTAACCCAACGATGAGTTACTAAGGCACGCGTGTGAAGGTCCATCCGCCTGAAACATGGACCTCGGAGACCTCCGTCGCCATCCCCTCGCCTTCGGCTGTGAAGATGAACCCGAGGCCGCAGCTGCACTCGAACGCGGTCTCGGACAGCGGAAGAAGCCGCGATTTAGGCGCCTCTATAGATCCAGTCGTATAAAGCGGATCCCTTAGCAAGAACAGCGCACCGTCCTCCAGCGTGACGTCGACCGTGATCAGGTTTCTCAACCAGTATCCTTGGTACGTACCGATGTATTTGGCGAGGATCTCCGGAGCGACTTCAACGACTCTTTCCTCGGCCTCCGTGATATCGCCGCCCCAGTGGCTGAGTCCCTCGGAGGCCTCGTTGCAGACGGTCTCGAGCAGCTCATCGTCAGCCGCGAATTCCATCTCGACGACCGCATGCAGCGATGAATCGAAAGCACCAGGATCCTCGTAGGTCACGTCGAGCTGGATGTGCCCGAAGTCCAAACGATCGTAGCGCTCCGTCATGCGCAGGCTCTCGGTGTGCGGCAACCCTTGGGCGTGCAGCCGGGTTTTGTCGTTGTACCCGTTGCTCTCAACGACCAGAGTATCCCCGTCCCAGCGGCCGACGGAGTAACCCATCCAGATTGGGAGCGGATCCGGCTCAAGCTCGCGGCCGTCCATGAAGATCTGGCGATAGGCAAGGTCGGCGTAGAGGAACGCAATCACGGTCGGATGCTGGACGATCCTGCGCAGCCCTCCCGAGAGGCCACTCGCGGTGAGGTAGGCCGGCCCACTCGGTAGGCATCGAAAGCGAGGGCTATCTTCGAAGAAGCGTCTCTCGCGCTCAACGATCAGCGTGCGCGCCCACTCATGGATCTTGCTCGTATCGCGCAGGTCGCCGCTCACTCCCACGGGGACCCACAAACCCGACAGATCGGGGTGACCATCATCGGTGCGCGGCGTGGGAGCGGACAGATCCGGTTCGCCGTCTGCTGTGCGCGGGATACCCGGGGTAGGCTGTGTCAGCCACTGTGCCGCCAGTGGCGTCGTTGACGCCAATAAGACTAACGTCGCGAGTCGCCGTTTCATGTTGCCCCCCAAATCAGAGCCGGTTCAAGGATTGACTGTTTCGTAGCCGATCTCTACGCTGCCCATTATACGTAAGTAGCTCGGCATATGATGGCTAAGGGGAGTCCGATCATGAGAGCGATATTTTCAGTTTTTCTCGGCGCGGCGTGGCTTCTGGCGGCCGTACCCGCCGTGCCGCACCACTCGTTCACCGCCGAGTTCGACGTCAACCGGCCCATTGAGTTGACGGGCACAGTCACGCGAGTCGAATGGACGAATCCGCATGCGTGGCTCTTCATCGACGTCGAAGACGATGACAATAACGTTCAGAGCTGGGCAATTGAGCTCCTCGGTATCAACACTCTGCTCCGGCGCGGCTGGACACGCGACAAAGTGAAAGCAGGCGACATC
>JAZFPW010000237.1:0-6054 GCA_036444815.1 Gammaproteobacteria bacterium | reverse complement strand
GTTCGACACGACCTGGGAGGAATTCGAGGTACCGCTCGATTTCGTGCACCGCGACGTCGGCGGCTCGAAGCTCGTTTGGATGCTGATCGCCGTGCACGTGGGCGCAGCCTTGTTCCACCACTTCGGCCGGCGAGACGGGGTGCTCGTTCGTATGCTGCCGGGCAGGCGGCCCGAGGCCGGTCAGCCGTTAGGATGATAAGCTGGTGTCATCGATGTACTACGTGAGGGGGAACCCCAATGACGGATAGCATCAGGACCACGCGGCGGGACGTTCTTGCCATGCTCTCGGCCGCGGGCGTGGCCGGGTTCGGGCCCGTGCGGTCCCTCGCCCAGGAACGGATGCCCGCCCGCGCGATTCCGAGCACCGGCGAGATGCTGCCCGTCGTCGGCCTAGGCTCGAGTAAGGTCGTGTCTCAGGTCTCCACGGATGGCCCCGAGGCACTCGCCGCGGTACTACGGGCGCTCGTCGCGAACGGCGGGAGCGTGGTCGATACGTGGCCGCGGAATCCCGAGAACGATGCCGGATTCGGGCAGGTCACGAACGAGCCCGATCTGCGCGATAGCCTGTTCATCACGACTAAGATCGATCAGACCGGCAAGGCAGCCGGTATCGCGCAGTTTCGCCGCACGCAGCAACTCTATAGACGCGAGACGGTCGACCTCGCGCAGATATTCAGCCTGACCGATCTCGACGTCCAATGGCCGAATCTGAAGGACTGGAAGGCCGACGGACGCGCGCGCTATATCGGCGTGACGGTCTCACAATACCGTCTCTACGAGCGACTCGAGGCCTTCCTGCAACGCGAGACGCCGGACTTCGTGCAGATGAATTATTCCATCACGGAGCGCCGGGCGGAAGAGAGATTGCTGCCGCTGGCTGCCGACCAGGGACTCGCCGTGCTGATCAACCGACCGTTCATGAACGGCGCGTATTTCGGACGGCTCGAGGGGCAACCGGTGCCCGAGTGGGCGGCCGAGTTCGACTGCACGAGCTGGGCGCAGTTCTCGTTGAAGTACATCCTGGCGCACCCGACAATCACTTGCGTCCTGACGGAGACGAGCAACCCGCGCCACATGGAGGAGAATGCGCAGGCGGCGTTCGGCCGCCTGCCCGATGCGGCCGCGCGCGCGCGGATGAGAGCCTTCATCGACGAGGTCTGATAATGAAGTGGATCAAACTCTGCGCTCTCGGAGCGTGTCTGGCTCCGTCTCTAGCCGGAGGACACCACTCGACCTTCGAATACGATCTGGACGTCGTCCACGAGCTGACCGGCGAGATCGTGCGACTTCAGTGGCGAAACCCGCACGTCCGGATGAGCATTCTCGTACGAAGCGATGACGGTACTGAGCAACTATGGGAAATGGAGGCACAAGACATCAACAGTCTCGATCGTGCCGGCGTTCCCCGGGATCTCATCGAGGCCGGGCAGGTGGTGCGGGTCGCAGGATCGCCATCTTCCCGACGCGAGGGAAGTCTCCTGTTGACCAACCTGATGCTGCCCGACGGCAGAGAGGTCCTGATGCATCTGTCGAAAGGGCCGCGGTGGAACGATCAGGTTATCGGCGATCGGCAAGCCGTTCGTGGCCGAGCCGACGAATTCGAAACGCAGATCGATGACATCTTTCGCGCGTGGACTACGGTGCGATCGAACGCCCCGGGTTATTCCGAAGATCCGCCGCTGACCGCCGCGGCTCGCGCGGCGTACGAATCCTTCGATCCAACGAGCGATGACCCGGTTCTGCGCTGCATCGCTCCGGGCATGCCGGAAGCGATGACGTATATCGGGCCGCACCCGGTCGAGTTCGTTCGGCTGGACGATAACGATATCGAGATTCGGATTGAATCCGACGACAATGTGCGGGTCGTTCACATGAGCGACGACGCGAGCGCAGAGGATCAGCCGCTCTCGGCCTTGGGGTATTCGGTGGGCCGCTGGGAAGACAACGTCCTGGTCGTGACGACGACACGAATCAATTGGCCCTACTTCAAGGTATTCGGTCTCGTCGCCGCGCCTCAGAGCGAGGAGATGGAGATCGTCGAGCGCTTCACGCTGGAGCGCGACCAGGGAGAATTGATCTATAGCTTTACGGCGAGCGATCCGGCGACCTTCACCGAACCGGTGACGGCACATCGGTATCATGTGTGGCGCTACCGCCCGGGCACGACGGTGGAGCCATATGAGTGTACTCTGGACGAGTAGCCGAGCTATCCCGAATAGCCGGCTCAACAAGAAAACAGGGGAATTCATGAACGCAACTCTGAAACTCTTTAGTGCAGTCGTCGCGGGCGCGCTCGTCACGCTGCCAAACGCTGCGTCCGGCCATCACTCGATGTCTGAATTCGATCGCAGCATCGTCACAGAAGTTGAGGGCGTCGTGTCGAGGGTCTCCTGGAGAAATCCGCACATTCTGTTGGAGGTGACGGCAACCGACGACAGCGGCACGGCGGCCGTGTGGTATTTCGAGGGCAGCGCCGTGAGCGCGCAGCGCCGCCGTGGGGTGACCGGCGAACTGATTGAAGTCGGCGACGAAGTGCGTGTCGCGGGCTGGCCTTCTACGCGCAGGGACCAATACGTCCAGGTCAATCACGTGCTGTTGCCCGACGGCGTCGAGCTGCTCGTCGGTGGCGCGCGAGAGCCGCGGTGGTCGGACACGACCGTCGGCAGTGAGACCTGGGTCGTCGATGCCGAGAAGGTTGAGGCGGCCCGTGGTGACGGCATCTTTCGAGTCTGGAGCCAGGGCTCGCGCGCCTGGTACTTTACCGGAAGGTCGGACTATAAGGTGCGGGAGTCCGCGGCGGCGATCGCGGCCGAGTGGGACGACATTACGGACAACCCGCTGTTGGAATGCATGCCGCCGGGAATGCCCGGACTGATGGGCAACCCGTACCCGATGGAGTTCGTGCAGGTCGGTGACAATATCGAGTTGCGGTTCGAGGAGTTCGATGCCCTCCGTACGATCCATCTCGGTGACGTGGCGGACGCAGCCGACATACCCCTTTCGCACCTGGGCTACTCGGTCGGGCACTGGGAAGGAGAGACACTCGTCGTCTCAACCTCCCGGGTTAACTGGCCATACTTCGACCGTGTCGGCGTACCGCAAACCGAAAACGTGGCGATCCATGAACGATTCACCGCTATTGAGAATGGTGACCGGCTCGAATACGTGCTGACCGTCACCGAACCGGCTTCGCTCGTCGAACCCTTCGTCTGGGATGCGTATTTCGTTTGGAAGCGGGGCGAGGAGGTCAATCGCTATGACTGCACGTTGGAGGAGTGGGCTTCGACCGAGAGCACTCTCAGCAACTGATCTCGTCGCGGCGAGAGCGATCGTCCACTGTAATTGCCGGGGGCGTTCCTTCTCGAAGGCGCCGGAGCGCGTCGATCCATGACGGCGGAGACACGCGGCTCGACCGCGCGAATCTCGTTGCGGCCAGCAGAAGAGAATGACATCGGCATCATTCACGAGTTCATTCAGGAGCTCGCTGACTTCGAGCGCTTGTCGCACGAGGTCGTCGCTACTGAAGCGCTGCTGCAGCAGTTCTTATTCGGGGAACGGCCGGTCGCCGAAGCGATCATAGCCGAGTACGAGGGAACGCCCGCCGGGTTCGCGTTATTCTTCTATACGTTTTCTACGTTTCTGGCGAGACCGGGCCTCTATCTGGAGGATCTGTTTGTAAAACCGGACCTGAGGGGCAAAGGCATCGGCAAGGCACTGCTTCGCTATGTCTCCGACCTCGCCGTTGAGCGAGACTGTGGCCGAGTCGAGTGGTCCGTGTTGGATTGGAACCAATCGGCGATCCAGTTCTATGAGAAGCTAGGCGCCGCACCGATGGCAGAGTGGACCGTGTACCGCCTCGCCGGCTCCGCGTTGCGTGACTTCACCCAGAAACGCTGATCCTTCTGCGGATTTATCGATAGTGGCGCGTCACGCCGACGGTCGGGAGACCGGTACGGCGAAGTCGGGACATGTCATGTCCCGGCCTCAACCAGCCTCAATGTGACGTATCTTCGCAGGCTGCGTCAGCCGATAGAACTGGCATAGCTCCTTGTTCAGCTGGCTGCCGGCAGTCCATCGCGAGAGTTGCGGCGCGAGCTTCAGGCAGTACTTGGCGGCGTAGTGATTCGCATCTTGATAGCGCGTCAACTCGTCGCTGCTGAGTCGCACATCAAACCGTGCTGACCCGAATAATCGGTCGTGGAGATTCGTTGGTGGGCTCTCGCCCTGTTGCCGCAGTAACAGAGTCGTGCCGATGAATTTGTCCACCTCCGCCTGAAGCTCCATCTCCAACAGCGTTACAGATTTGTCCGCCGTCGCGTTCCAGGCGTAGTAGATGAAATGACTGACGCCTTCCAGCGCCGTCCAGAAATCCTCCAGGTTGTCCGCACTCAACCGGTACGCCGGGTTGTTGTCCCGGAGCCGCTCCATCAGGCCCTGTCCGAGATAGAGAGAAATCGATGCGGCATCGGCCTCTTCAGCGATCAAAAGTTTCTCGTCGACGCGGCGGCCGCCCGCGTCCAACTCGTCGGCTAGTCGTGCATCGGTTATCAGGAAATCATAAACGTCGTATGACATCTCCAACGCGTAGATGTCGCTCAATAGAGACTGTAATTGCCCGAGGACCATCGCCGTTCAATGCCGGGCACGGGTATCGACGCTGCTGTTCGGCTCGACTCCGAGCCCGCGCAGCAAATGCTCTGCTCGCTTACTGCCAGTGTGCAACCACGTCTCGTACAAGCGCAAGATATCCTGATCGTCGAGTGACCGCGCGTCCTCTCTGACATCATTCAGCACGTCGACAAAATGCTTGAACTTGCACGCGAGTTCTGCGAACACCGGGCCGAACGCCTGGCCCCTGGGTGTGCCTCGAACCTGTATCGACAGCGAGCCATACGCGCCGCCGCCGACAGCAACGTAGTAATCAACATCCACTACGCGTCGCGCCAGACTCTCTGAGAAGAACCCCGCGATAAATAATGAGACATCGCCCACGCGTTGCAGCACGAAGTCGCGTTCCTGGGGATTCGGTGTCTCAGCCGCCTCCGCGAGCATCAGTGCCAACGGCTTCAGGCCGAGCCCGGCCTGAGTCTCCTCGTACAGCGCATCGGAGCGCGCGAATAGTGTCAGTAGGTTGACGACGTAATAGGCCGTGTGATCGCCCGCCCTCAAGCCTTGTCGCTGCATGGCCTGATCGATGGAGTCGCGGAAGAACTCCTGCAGGCTCGCGACAGGTCGGACTCGATCAACGCGACTGGCTTGCATTGCGTCTCTCCGTTAGCACGCCAATACTGGGAGAGCTAACACCGTTCACGATCGCTTGGTAACGACCTCGAGTATATGGACGCCCGCGAAGATTCAGTCGTGACTCAGATCACGTTTTGGACCTCTAGCGACGTGACGAAACTACCATTTAAGCGCATTAGACGGAGTCGTCGATTACGGCCGACTTTCTGCCAGCGACCGGGTCGATTAGACTTCCGGCCGTAGACTTGACTGTATCCTGCTCCCCGCCCTGCGATGGGCGAATCCGGAGCGTCGTAACCGAGCCTAACTTGACGATTCAAATCGGCCTCGTTCTCGCCATCCTGATCGCGTCGATGGTGCTGTTCGTCAGCGAGAAGATCCGGATGGATCTCGTCGCACTGATGGTGCTCGGAACTCTTGTCTTAACCAAGTTGGTAACACCGCCGGAGGCCGTAGCGGGTTTCTCCAACGCAGCCGTGATCGCCGTGTGGGCCATGTTTATCCTCAGCGACGGCCTGACCCGAACCGGCATCGCCAACGTTATAGGCAATACGGTATTGCGACTTGCCGGGCGAACAGAGAGTCGCATGATCGTCGTCATCATGCTGACCGCCGGAGTGCTCTCGGCCTTCATGAACAACATCGGCGTCGCCGCCCTGATGTTGCCGGTCGTTATCGACGTCGCGCGGCGCACCCGGATACCCGCGTCGCGACTACTGATGCCGTTGGCGTATGGCAGTCTCCTGGGCGGCCTGACCACGATGATCGGAACGCCGCCGAACCTGTTGATCAGTGGTGCCTTGGAAGCGG
>JAZFPW010000236.1:0-12598 GCA_036444815.1 Gammaproteobacteria bacterium | reverse complement strand
TGCCTCGTGCCTTCTCCTCCGGCGCATTGTCAATCTGATCAAATTCAATGATCTCGCCACCGTGCCTCTCAGACATCACCTTCGTCAGCGCCGCCGTCAGCGTCGTCTTGCCATGGTCCACGTGACCGATCGTCCCCACGTTTACATGCGGCTTCGTTCGCTGAAATTTTTCTTTGGCCAGAGGGGTACTCCTGAGCCTTTTTGTATTGGGTCTTCTATCGCGTCAGCCGACATCCACCATCGCCGGGACAGTCAGACGCCGCTATATAATAATGTGTCGAGTGAACCGATCTGCACAACCATTGGAGCCCACAACCGGACTTGAACCGGTGACCTCTTCCTTACCAAGGAAGTGCTCTACCACTGAGCTATGTGGGCGGGAAACGTTCGAGCCCGCCTTCGAGTCTTGCCATCAGACTCCTCTCGAGTTTCTTGAAGCTACTCTAACGTACGCCACCTAGTGTTCATGGAGCGGGTGAGCGGACTCGAACCGCCATCATCAGCTTGGAAGGCTGAGGTTCTACCGTTGAACTACACCCGCATTCCGCACCGATTACCCCCACCACCGTCATTGGTGGAGGGGGTAGGATTCGAACCTACGAAGGCATAGCCAGCAGATTTACAGTCTGCCCCCGTTGACCGCTTGGGTACCCCTCCGCGAACACAAGCCGAGCATTGTCCGATCTAGGGTCAGAGGTGTCAACAACCGGGTCTCCGAGAGCTTAAGCTAGGCGGTCAGCCGGCGGCATCATCGGAGCCCGGCGAGCTAAGCGCGAGCGGGGCTACATAATGGGCTCCTCGGCCGGCCCGGCAGGCTCAAATCTCGTCTCCGGACCTGGGTGGATCGCCCACCGGACCGCGCAAGGGCCCGCGCTACAAGCGCTTGGCGCCGCGCCAGCGTGGGGTGGCTCAGATCGCCTCGACGGAGGCCGAATCAACATAATCCGTTGGTTTTGACTTCGTGTCCGCCGGGCGCATCCTTTGCGGCTAACACATTTGCCGAACTCCGATGGAGGCGCAGGCCGTTGGAACGACGTCTGCTTGAGAGAAACAGGGTATCTACCACCGTCTACCTGTCAGTACCTGGCGGCAAGGTTCGTCGCTGCCGGGCACGGGACCTGTCGGCCACGGGCGTCTTCCTGGAGCTCGAGTCCCTCGGGATCCCCGCCGGTTCCATTGTCGACCTCGTGTTTGCCGTAAGCCTCAATGACACGGTGCGACTGCACCGCCGCAAGGCGATCGTCGCCCACGTCTGTGACGATGGCGCCGGGCTCATGATGCAAGGTCGCGCCCGCTACAATCGTCCCGACGGCAGCTCGCCCAAATCCAAATCTCTCTAAGCTCAGTACCCACATCCCCACCTCATTCTTCTGCCGGCGCCGCAATCCAGCAGGCTGCCAGGCGACCTTTTCGCCTTGATCGACTTCTACGCCTCACCGTCGCGGGCCGGCGAGCGAACGAGCGCGTAGTTGGCATCGGGGTAAAGCGGATTCGTATCCGGGGTGAGCGATTAGTTCTGCAGCGAGGCCTACATCTCGTACAATGCGGAGCCGAGCGCGCGAGGCGGAGCACCATGCCGGTAATAACGTTACCCGACGGAACGGAAAAACGATTCCCAGAACCTGTGACCGGTCTCGCGGTAGCGGCCTCGATCGGCCCCAGGCTGGCGAAGGATGCCGTGGCGATCAGGGTCGATGGCTCGCTTCACGATCTGACCGCGCCGATCGACCACGATGTCAGCATCGAGATCCTGACCAGGAGCTCCCCGGAAGGGCTGGAGCTGCTGCGACACGACGCAGCCCACGTCATGGCCGAGGCCGTCAAGGAGCTTTATCCCGATACGCAGGTCACGATAGGCCCGGCGATCAAGGACGGGTTCTATTACGACTTTGCCCGCGAGGAGCCGTTTACCCCTGCGGATCTGGAAACGATTGAAGCGCGTATGCGCGAGATCGTCGACCGGGACGAGGCGATCGTTCGTGAAGTCTGGAATCGTGATGAGGCCGTGCAGTTCTTCACCGAGCAGGGAGAGCTCTATAAAGCGGAAATCATCGCCAGTATCCCGGCCGACGAGACGCTGACCCTGTACCGGCAGGGCGAGTTCATCGATCTGTGTCGCGGGCCTCATCTGCCGTCGACAGGACGGCTCGGCCAGGCATTCAAGCTAACGAAGTTAGCCGGCGCCTATTGGCGCGGGGACTCCCGGAACGCGATGCTGCAGCGGATCTACGGGACAGCCTGGGCCAGTGAGAAAGAACTCAAGCAATATCTCCGGCGGCTCGAGGAAGCCGAGCGGCGTGACCATCGGCGGCTCGGGCGCCAGATGGACCTGTTTCATTTTCAAGACGAAGCGGTCGGCGCGGCGTTCTGGCACACCAAAGGCTGGACCCTGTTTCAGACGCTGGTCGACTACATCCGCGTGCGTCAAACCGAAGCCGGCTACAAGGAAGTGAACACTCCGGAGTTGATGGACCGCGAATTATGGGAGGTATCGGGGCACTGGGAGACTTTCGGCGAAGACATGTTCACGAGCCGCACGGCAGACGAGCGGGTCTTCGTGATCAAGCCGATGAACTGTCCCGGGCATGTGCAGATCTTCAAGAATGACCTCAGGAGCTACAGAGAGCTGCCGTTCCGGCTGGCCGAGTTCGGCAAAGTTCATCGGAATGAGCCGTCCGGCGCGCTGCACGGCCTGATGAGAGTACGGGCCTTTACGCAGGACGATGCTCATATCTTCTGTACCGAAGATCAGATCACCGCCGAAACCGGGGCCGTCTGCAAACTCCTGCTGAGCATCTATAGCGATCTGGGCTTCGATGACGTCGTTATCAAGTTCGCCGACCGGCCCGAGCGGCGAGTCG
Source organism: Gammaproteobacteria bacterium (assembly GCA_036444815.1). GTDB lineage: Bacteria > Pseudomonadota > Gammaproteobacteria > Steroidobacterales > Rariloculaceae > SMWC01. The sequence continues at coordinate 9,737 of JAZFPW010000236.1, read as the reverse complement.
GCGACGACGCGATCTGGGACCGGGCGGAGCAAGCGCTGCAGCAAGCGATGGACTCGTTGCAGCTCGAGTATGCCTACAATCCCGGCGAGGGCGCATTCTATGGGCCGAAGATCGAGTTCGTGTTGCGCGATGCGATCGGCCGGGAGTGGCAATGCGGCACGCTGCAGGTTGATCTGAACCTGCCCGGCAGACTCGGCGCGTCGTATGTGGGCGAGGATGGCAACCGGCACACGCCGGTACTCCTCCATCGCGCAATCCTCGGTTCCCTGGAGCGCTTCATCGGCATTCTGCTCGAGCATTACGCGGGAAATCTGCCGTTCTGGCTGTCGCCGCTGCAGATCGTGGTAGCGACCATCACGTCGGACGGGGACGAGTATGCCCGCGAGGTTGTAGAGAAATTGCGGGCCGCGAGCTTGCGGGTCGACGTCGACCTCCGCAATGAAAAAATCAACTACAAGGTTCGTGAACACAGCCTGGCGAAGGCGCCTGTCATCATCGCCGTGGGTAACCGCGAGGTGGAAAAGCGAACCGTGTCGGTAAGACGCCTCGGCCAGAAAGGGCAGACCGTCATTTCCCTGGACGACGCAATCGCAGCCTTCTCGGCGGAATCGGATCGCCCGGCGGCAACCGTACGCGATGCGGCGGCGTAACGTGAACCACTAGAGGAACGTCGATGCGCGTACTCAGTTTCGAACGAGATGGCCAGGCTAGTTTCGGCCTGATGACCGACGGCGGAGTCATCGACGCCGGCGCCAGACTCGTCGGGAAGTTTGCAGATCTGCGGGCCGTCTTAAGGGCCGGCGCACTGGATGAGTTGAGGGCCCTCGAGGCGCTCGAACCGGACTGTAACGAAGATGACATCACCTATCTCGCCGTCATTCCGAATGCCAACAAGATTCTCTGCGTCGGCATCAATTACATGGGGCATATCAGAGAGACCGGCCGCGACGTGCCGAGCCATCCGGTACTGTTTACCCGCTTCGCCGACAGCCTGGTTGGGCACGGGCAGCCACTGATCCGTCCGCGCGTATCGGAGCACTTCGACTACGAGGGAGAACTGGCGGTTATTATCGGCAAGACCGCACGTCATGTCTCTCACGCGGACGCCATGGACTATGTGGCGGGCTATAGCTGTTGCAACGAGGGTAGCGTCCGAGACTATCAGTACCACACGATCCAGTTTACGGCCGGGAAGAATTTCTACCGGAGCGGCGGATTCGGTCCCTGGATGGTGACCAGCGACGACCAGAGTGACCCGACTCAGTTTCATCTGCAGACTCGGCTGAATGGCGATGTGCTTCAGGACTCGCCGGTTAGCGACCTGTGTTTCGATATTCCCCACCTCATCGAATACTGCTCGATCTGGACGCCGCTTGAACCCGGAGACGTTATCGTCACCGGCACACCCGGCGGAGTCGGGCGGGTCCGGAAGCCGCCAATCTGGATGAAGCCGGGGGACGTCGTGGAAGTGGATATTCGCGGCGTGGGCGTATTGAGAAACACGATTGCCGATGAGGACCCGGCTTAGACACGACGGTATGACCCGATCAGCCGTCGCCGGCTGGGTCGCGGTCATCTCCCATCTGTCCGGACCATTATTGGCCCAGGACCTCGACCTGAGTTGGATCGCCCACGAGCGCCTGAAGGCCGGCCAGGTGCTCGTCGAATTCGGTGACGATCGGCGCTTTGCAGGGCACATCAGGGCAGCCGTGCTGATCGACGCACCAGCGGAGCGGATCTGGGAAATTCTCGAGGACTGCGAGAGTGCGCCCGAATTCGTCCCGAACGTCTTGAGCTGCGAGCTACGGGAGACGCTGAAAGAGCAGAATTCGCAGGTCTTTCGACAACGCGTCAAGGTCGCGTGGTTCCTGCCGGCTTTCGAGCATGAATTCCGGCTCGACTACAAGCCTTACACCAGAATCGATGTCAACAGGGTGAGCGGCCCGCTCGCCGTTCTCGACGGTGCGTGGTGGCTCGTGCCCGGCGCTGGCCAGAGCACGATTCTCACCTACTTCCTGAATTTCGATTCGGGCTTGCCCATTCCGAGATTCATCGTCGGCCGGATGCTGCAGCGCGACATTCCCGTGGTATTAGCCGCCGTGCGTGACCGTGCCGAGGAGCCTAAGTCGAGCGCGCCCTAGCGTCGACGGCGACTCGGCCGAGTGCCGCGAAGTCGTATAGTTCCGGGTCGGCCAGGTGAGAAGGGCTGACGTTCTGCAGGCTACGAAATAACCGACCTGATCGACCGGGGTCTTCTTTCTCCCACGCCGCCAGCATGGCCTTGATTTTCTTGCGCTGCAGGTTCTGTTGAGAGCCGCAGAGGTCGCACGGGATGAGCGGAAAATCCCGTAATTCGGCATAGCGTGAGATATCGACCTCTGAGCAATACGCGAGGGGACGAATAACGACGTGACGCCCATCATCGCTCAGTAGTTTCGGCGCCATCGCCTTGAGACGCCCGCCGAAAAACATATTGAGGAACAGAGTTTCGATCAGATCGTCGCGGTGATGACCCAGTGCGATCTTGGTAGCACCGATGTCGTCGGCAACGCGATAGAGCACGCCGCGACGTAGGCGCGAGCAGAGGCCACACATCGTCTTTCCTTCGGCAACCACGCGCTTCACGATCGAGTAGGTATCTTCTTCGACTACCGAATAGGCCACACCGAGTCCGTCCAGGTAGGCTGGCAGTATCTCCTCGGGGAAGTTCGGTTGCTTCTGATTCAGATTCACGGCAACCAATTCAAATTTTACCGGAGCCCGTCTCTGCAGATCCAGCAGCAGGTCCAACAGCGTGTAGGAATCCTTCCCACCGGACACGCACACCATGACCCGGTCGCCCTCCTGAATCATGTCGTAGTCCGCGATCGCTTTCCCGGCCAATCTCCGCAGCTGCGGTTCAAGCCTCCTGAGCGTTGCGGTGGTTGAGATGGTTTCCATGATGGGCATCGACAACGGCATCATAGCCTATGGGGCCGAAGACTTGAGTTCTGGAGCCGCCGGTCGCACACGCTGGAGGGCTGGCTTTCGTAAGTGTACCCTCGCGTCAGTGAACACTGATCAAAAGACCCTGCCCTGCTGATGGCTAAGAAGCCGCGGAATCCTGTCGCGCGCTCGCCCCTGCTGAGAAAGGGCGGTCGCCACGAGAAATCGAACTCCGCGAAGCGAACGAAGGAGAAGAAGGCGCTCCTTTCGGAGGTTCAACAGACTCACCGGGATAGACGCGAACGCTAGCCGGTTCGATCGATCGATTAAACATAATCTCGTGTGGCGCGGCCTCCCGGCGGACCGGCCTTGTGCTCTGTGAAGCCAGTCACTGTAACTGCTCGCCCCTTTCCCTAAGGTGCTCATCTACCGATTACGTTAACCGGATTTCATTGATGCGACGCATCCTGATCATCGGCTTAGTTCTCGCGGCAATGGTGCCGCTGGCGAAGTTTGTACTCCAGTCTCGCCCGGTGCCCGTCGCCGTGCACGATGCCCATCTCGCGGCCATTGCAGACCTTGAGCGTACGGCGGAGGACTACAGCGCTCTGACAACCACTCTGAGTTCAGCGTGGACGAGCGGCCAGGATCCTGGTCAGGACGCACGAGCATTGGCGGCTCGAATCACGGAGAGCCCCGAGCGACTGTCTGGGCTCCTGTTCGGGGCCGGCGGTGGGCGCCAGGAAGGCCCGATACGGGATCGTTACGACGCCTACACCCTGATCGTGAGCCAGACCGAACCCCTGCTGGCGGAGTTGTTCGAGGAGCAAGCGATCTACCTGGAGAGCGTCGCATTCGTTCGCGCGTCCGGTCCCGGGATCACCCAGCAGATGAGGCGCCTCCGTCTGGATAGAGCGGCGGCCGAGACGTCTCAACTCGTGGCTGGCACGCTCGATTACGCGACAGCCGAGCCCACCGTCGAAGCGGTCGAGTTACGCCGCCTGCTCGTGTCTCTCGGCCGGGATCTGCGAATCGACGCGAACATGCCCAACCAGGCGCAGAGACTTCTAGACTCCGTGACCGTGGTTCTGGAGAACAAGTCGATCATCCAATCCAATATGACTCAGGTCGTACTGATGCCGATACCTGATAACGTGCACAGCCTGATCCGCGCGGAGCAGGAGTTCTTTTCCAGCAGATCGATCACGACCGGCGAGGGACGAGCATTGCTGTTCTACGCAGCGCTACTCCTGGTCACCGCCGGTTTTGTCTCGTCGCGTCGCAGGAGGAGAGGCTACCGGTAACTCCACCGGGCGAACAGCAGCCCGAGCCCTCCCCGGAACCGGATCGTCACGGCGTCGTGGCCCGAGATCGGTTAGGATGGTCCGGCGCTTGATTCGCTGCCCCCACTTCGCCCGCAGCTGGGCTGAAACGCTAGCGGTACGTGTACTGAGTCGATGTCTGCACGCCGAATCCGAGCTCCGCTAGTCCTCGTCACGCCCTGGACGATTCGTTCCGCACCATTTCATCGTATTTCTCAACGCCTGGATAACGGCGCGAGAGACCGAAACGCGGCTGCCAACGATTGACAGCTATCGGCTCGAGACGCTGCGCCGGCGAGACCGGTTACGCTGGAGAAGGTGGTCTGCGCGCTCGGTACGAGTATTTGACAACGTAGGATAGGTCAATGGAATTTCTTGAAGAAACGGCAATCTTTCTGGGTACCGCGATGATCGCCGTACCTCTGTTCCGGCGCCTCGGCTTTGGCTCCGTATTAGGCTATCTGGCCGCCGGAGTCGTCATCGGCCCCTGGGCCTTGGGACTGATAGACGACACTGAGAATATTCTCCGCTTCGCCGAACTCGGTATCGTCTTCTTACTGTTCATAGTCGGCTTGGAGTTGCAGCCCCACCGGTTATGGATCCTACGCAAGCAGGTGTTCGGACTCGGCCTGGCGCAAGTGATCGTGACGGGTGTCGTGCTGGCGAGCGTCGGACTACTCGTCGGCCTGGCTCCGAACGTCGCCTGGTTGGTCGGCTTCGGGCTCGCGCTTTCCTCGACGGCGTTCGTGTTGCAGATGCTGGCCGAAAAAAATCAACTCACGACGACGCACGGCCGCTGGGCTTTCGCCGTACTACTGTTCCAGGACCTGGCCGTAATTCCGTTGCTGGCATTGATGCCTCTTCTCGGCGCGGCGACGGTCGCGACCGATGGCGAGGTCCAGGGAAGCGTCGTTATCAGCGTCCTCGTGACCGTAGCGGTGTTTGCCGGAGGCCGCTTCGTGATCAGACACGTGTTTCGCGCGGTCGCCCGTTGGGGAACCGACGAGACGTTTACCGCTGCCGCACTGCTGGTCGTGATCGGCGCTGCGCTTCTGATGGAGTCGGCACAGATCTCGATGGGCCTGGGTGCGTTTCTAGCCGGTATGTTGCTAGCGGATTCCGAATATCGCCATCAGCTGGAGGCGGACATCGCGCCATTCAAGGGATTGCTACTCGGGCTCTTTTTCATCGCAGTAGGCATGACCGCGAATATCGGCCTGCTCGCTGAGCGCTGGCCCAGCATCGTGAGCGTCATGCTCGGGTTGCTGCTCGTCAAAGCCACAATCCTATTCGTTCTGGGCCGTATCTTCGGCCTCAGTAAGGCCCGCGCCGGCACCTTGAGCATGGTGCTGCCTCAGGGCGGCGAGTTCGCGTTCGTCCTGTTCGCGGCCGCGATGTCCTACGGAGTGATCTCGCAGGCTGACGCGGAGTTCTTCATTCTCGTGGTGACACTCTCCATGGCCGCGACGCCGCTACTGTTCATATTCAATGAGAGGGTCCTCGGGCCCTGGCTAGGGGGCGGTGAGACGCGTCGTTTCGACGTGATCCCCGAGGCACAGAATTCCGTCATCATCGCCGGGTTCGGCCGGGTCGGGCAGATCATCGGACGCATTCTGGCCATGCGCCGGATCCCGTTCACCGCAATCGACTCCAGCGTCGATCAAGTGGACACCGTCCGGCGCTTCGGCAATAAAGTCTATTATGGGGAGCCGCACCGCCTGGATATCCTCCGTGCGGCGCGCGTAGACGCTTGCACGATTATCGTTGTCGCCATCGCAGACCCCGGGGACTCGCTGAAGACGGTCCAGACCATCCGGACCCACTACCCGCACGTCAGAATCTACGCGCGCGCGCGGAACCGTCACCATGCCTTGCGCTTGATGGACTTGGGGGTGGAGTTCTTCATACGTGAGACGCTGCTCTCGAGCCTGGCAATGTCGAAAGCGGTCCTGCGAGGCCTCGGCGACACGGAGTCACAAGCGACGGAGTCCGTGAATATGTTTGAGGAGGTCGATCGGACGCTCCTGAAACGACAACAGGCCGTGCAACATGACGAATCGAAGTTCATCCAGTCGGCCAAGGAAGCCAGCGAGGAGCTGAGGGAACTATTCGAGCGGCAAACCGCCGAATCCATTCAGGCCGATCCCGCTACGGATACCGGATCTTAACGACCGGGCCGAACTCGGCCTGCAGGAGCGCAGCCCTTGACGAAGAAAGCCACCCCGGAATTTGCCGGTTTCCCAGCAGAGACCGCTCGCTTCCTGTCGGAACTCGCGAAGAATAACGAGCGCGAATGGTTCAAGGAGAACAAGCATCGCTATGAGGCACATGTCTTGGGGCCGGCGTTGGAATTCATCAACGCGATGGAACCGAGACTCGAGAAGATCTCCCGGCACTTCGTCGCCATCGGGAAGCGAACGGGTGGCTCGCTGATGCGCGTTTATCGCGACACGAGATTCTCGAAGAACAAGACTCCTTACAAACAGAACGTCGGAATTCAGTTCAGGCACGAGTTGGGCAAGGATGTCCATGCCCCCGGGTTCTATGTCCACATTGAACCGAAGAATTGTTTTCTCGGTACCGGGATCTGGCGGCCGGACGCCGACGCGCTCGCCGCGATCAGGGCCTGCATCGCCGAAAACGCCGGTAGCTGGAAACGCGCACGAGACGCCAAACGTTTCGTCGCACATTTCCGCCTCGGCGGCAACCGGCTGAAACGCCCGCCGCGCGGCTATGCGGCCGATCATCCGTATATCGAAGATCTGAAACGCAAGGACTTCATCGCCGTGTCGGAGTTTCCGATCAAAGCGATACGGAGCCCCGGATTTATCGACGAAGTCGCGGCTCGCTACGCCACGGCTAAACCGCTGATGAAATTCCTTTGCGCCGCGCTGGACCTGCGCTTCTAGGCCGCCGATCGATCAGGGAACACGCAAGCCATAATAGAGATGCCCGACTTCGCGACCATCGAAGTCCGCGACGCCCGGCAGATGCGCCCATTGCTCGAAGCCGAACTTCCTGAGCAGCGCAATACTGGCGTGGTTGTCGTCTAGCAAAATTGCGACGAGTGTCTTGAACGCCAAAGCGTCGCACAGCTCGATCGACCGCGCGATAAGCGCGGTGGCAACGCCGCGCCGCCGGTGCGCGCCATTCACGTAGTAACTCAACTCGGCCGTATGACGAAACGCGCCGCGACCGGGGCGGTAGCGGCTAAAACTAGACCACCCGACCGCGACACCGTCCAGATCTGCGACCAGTAGCGGATAATCGGCGGTATGACCCTTAAACCACTGTCGCCGGTCGTCTACGGTGACCGCGTCCGAGTGGCCGGTGGCGTTAATGGCCACCGCCTGATTGTAGATGTCGACTATCGCGCCGAGATCAGACGGCGCGGCTGTCCGCGTCGTAATCGGCACTTCGTCAACCCCCGAGTTGCCTCAGTGCCTCGATGACTTCGATGTCCTGCGGGAAACGCTGCTCTTTGAGCTTCGAGAAGACGACCGCGTCGTCGGCGATCACGTCGAAGACCCCGGCGACACCCTTGATGAGCAGCGCCTCGATTCCGAGCTCCTCTGAAATCTTGGCCGCCAGACCGGTAGCCATGGGCAGATAGTTTCAAGGCACGCAGTACGTGATAGAAACTTGCATCGCTCTATTACTCCGCCTCGAGGCCAGCCGCCCATCCCGGAAGATGTCCGCGTGCTGACCCGCGTAGTGAAAGGACTTGGCCTCGATCATGCCCGGGTTGGATTGCCTTTCCAAGTCGGGCGCTGGCCGACGAAGTCGAGGCGACCGTCGTCGTTTTCATAATAGCCCGTAGCGCGCGATAGGCGAGTTAAAGTTGCAGCGCGCTCACCGCGAGGCCGGCCAGAACCGCGCCGATCACCGGCCCGATCACCGGCACCGCAGCATAGTCCCACCCGGAGTTGCCCTTACCGGCGATCGGAAGCACGGCGTGCACGATGCGGGGCCCCAGGTCGCGGGCGGGGTTGATCGCATAGCCTGTCGGCCCGCCGAGCGAGACACCGATGCCCCAGACCAGCAGACCGACGAGGAATGGGCCGATACCCGGATCCAAGCCGCCCGGCGCGAGGTTCTCGGAGAAGATCGCGGCGGCGACCAGGACCAGCATGAACGTGCCGATGATCTCGCTCAACAGATTGGAGGGGATGTGGCGAATCGCGGGAGCCGTACAGAAACAGGCCCGTTTGCTGGCCGGACTCTCAGTACCGACCCAGTGAGGATAGTAGTGCAGCCAGACGAGTGTCGCGCCGACGATCGCGCCGAGCAGTTGGGCGCTCACATAGGTGCCGACGTGGCTCCACTCGCCGGTCACTATACTGACGCCGATCGTGATGGCCGGGTTGATGTGCGCATTGCTGCCGACGGTCAGGGCCACGACCACACCGGCCATGACGGCGAGTCCCCAGCCGGTCGTGATCGCCAACCAACCGGCGCCCTCGCCGTAGGATCCCTTCAACAGCACACAGGCGACGACTCCGTTACCCAGCAGGATCAGGGTCATCGTCCCCAGCAGCTCTCCCATAAACGCACTCGACATCGATTCCTCCGAATTGCTTCGTTATGACGCTCGATTCTGCACGGTCTCAGTCGACTGAAGCCCAGTCGAACGAACGTGTGACGGCCTTCTGCCAGGACGCGTAGAGTCTGCTCCGCTCCGCGCCCTCCATGTCCGGAGCCCAACGCTTGTCTACGGCCCAGTTCTGTTTTATCTCTTCGGCACCGGACCAGTAGCCTACCGCGAGTCCAGCCGCGTACGCAGCTCCCAACGCCGTGGTCTCGGCTATCTTCGGCCGCAATACCGGCACGTCCAGTATGTCCGCCTGGAACTGCATCAGTAACTCGTTGGCCACCATGCCCCCGTCCACGCGTAGCTCCTGGATGGAGATGTCCGAGTCTCGCTCCATCGCCTCCAACACCTCACGCGTCTGATAAGCCGTGGCCTCCAACGCCGCACGCGCGATGTGGCTGCGATTCGCATAACGCGTCAGGCCGACGATCACGCCACGAGCGGATTCCTTCCAATGTGGCGCGTACAGACCCGAGAAGGCCGGCACGAAGTACACGTCGCCGTTATCCTCCGCCTCGCGAGCCAGCGCTTCGACCTCCTCGCTCGCCGAGATCAGGCCGAGATTGTCACGCAGCCACTGCACCAACGCGCCCGTGATCGCGACCGAGCCTTCCAGCGCGTAGCGTGGTTTGTCGGAGCCGAATTGGTAGCCGACCGTCGTGATCAGCCCCGCCGTCGACGGCATCGGGCTCGTGCCGGTATTCATCAGCAGGAAACAGCCGGTGCCATAAGTGTTCTTGACCTCGCCCGCTTCGAGGCAGGCCTGCCCCACTAGCGCCGCTTGCTGATCGCCGAGTATGCCTGCAACCGGGACGTCATCGAGCGCCGCGAGCTTCGCCGTCCCGTAGACATCGCTGGACGGGACGATTCGCGGCAGCACCGCGCGCGGAATATTGAAG
>JAZFPW010000235.1:0-6337 GCA_036444815.1 Gammaproteobacteria bacterium | reverse complement strand
ACCATGGCGGCGTGATCTTCGTGGACCTCAGAGACCGGGAAGGCTTGTTGCAGGTCGTCTTCGATCCCGACACACCGGAGATGTTCGCGGAGGCGGAGCGGCTTCGTGGTGAGTATGTGTTGTCCGTCCACGGCCGGCTTCGCGAGCGTCCGGAGGGCACGATCAATCCTGAGCTGCCGACGGGCGAGGTCGAGCTCCTGGCGACCGAGTTGACGGTACTCAACAAGTCCAAGACCCCGCCGTTCCATCATGAAGAAAACGCTAGCGAGGAGCTGAGGCTACGGTATCGCTATCTCGATCTGCGCCGTGACGGCATGCAGCGCAACTTGCGCTTGCGCCATCAGGTGACGCAATCGATTCGCGCGTTGCTGGACGAGGCGGGGTTCATCGAGATAGAGACCCCGATACTGACGAAGACGACGCCCGAGGGTGCGCGCGACTACCTCGTGCCGAGTCGCACGCATCCAGGCAAGTTCTTCGCATTACCCCAATCGCCGCAGCTGATGAAACAGTTGCTGATGATGTCGGGCTTCGATCGTTACTACCAGATCGTTAAGTGTTTCAGAGACGAAGACCTGCGCGCGGATCGGCAGCCCGAATTCACGCAACTGGACGTAGAGACGGCGTTCCTCGATGAGCAGGCCATCCTGGCGATGATGGAGGCGCTGATTCGAGAGGTCTTCAAGATCACGTTGGACGTCGATCTTCCGGATCCGTTTCCGCGACTGGCCTGGGCCGAGGCGCTCGACCGCTACGGGAGCGACGCGCCCGATCTGCGTAATCCGTTGCTGTTGAGCGAAGTCGCGGATCTGTTCGCGGGCGTCGATTTCAAGGTCTTTGCCGGACCGGCGGCCGATCCCGGCAGCCGCGTCGCCGCGCTGCGAGTGCCGGACGGCGCGAGTCTGACCCGCAAGGAGATCGATAACTACACGGCATTGGTGGGGCGCCATGGCGCCAAGGGTCTCGCCTATATCAAGGTCAACGATCGCGCGGCGGGCGCTGCCGGCCTGCAGTCGCCGATACTGAAACACCTGCCGGAAGCGGCGGTCGAGAAAGTCCTCGAACGCGTCGGCGCACACAGCGGCGACCTGGTGTTCTTCGGCGCCGCCAAGGCCTCGATCGTCAACGACAGCCTGAGCGCGCTGCGCGATCAACTCGGTCAGGATCGTGGCCTGGTCGAGGCTGCGTGGCGGCCGCTCTGGGTCGTCGATTTCCCCGTCTTCGACGACGACGGCGCAGGCGGCTGGACGCCGTCTCATCATCCGTTCACTGCGCCGCAGACCGACTCCCCGGCCGAGCTGATCGAGAGCCCCGGGACGGCGCTGTCTCGTGCCTACGACATGGTGTTGAACGGAACGGAGATCGGCGGCGGTTCGATACGTATCCACAACCCGGAGATGCAGTCGACCGTCTTCGAGTTGTTAGGCATCGAGAGGGAAGAGGCCGAAGCGAAGTTCGGTTTTCTGTTGACGGCCATGGACTACGGCTGTCCGCCGCACGGCGGCATCGCTTTCGGTCTCGATCGTCTCGTGATGCTGATGGCCGGGGCAGACAGCATTCGCGATGTGATCGCTTTCCCGAAGACCCAGACGGCCAACGATTTGATGACGAGCGCGCCCAGCGAGGCGAGTCCGGCCCAGCTCAAGGAAGTCGGCATTCGGTTGCGTTCGCCTCCGAAGAGTGAATGATCGTTAGAGTGAATGATCGCTAGCGATTGGCGCCGTCCCGAATCCGTCCTGGTGATCATCCACACGCCGGAGCGTCAGTGTCTGCTGCTGGAGCGTGTCCAGCCGCCCGGATTCTGGCAGTCGGTCACTGGTACGCTGCACTGGGAAGAGACGCCGGCGCAAACGGCCGTCCGTGAGGTGCGGGAGGAGACGGGGCTGGTCGCCGACGGGCTCGTGGACGCCCAGGTCCAACGACGCTTCCCGATTCTTCCCGAGTGGCGCGACCGTTACAGCCCGGACGTTACCGAGAATCTCGAACATCTCTGGTTCCTGCCGGTCGGGAGCGCTTGCCCGGTCACGTTGAACGCCGAGGAGCATTCCGCCTATCGTTGGCTGGACCTGGAGGAAGCGATCGCGACCGTGAGTTCCTGGACCAACCGCGAAGGGCTGGAACGGCTGCGCGTACGAATCGCGGGAGCCGCTACCCAGCCATGAACGCGCCGCGCTCCGACGATGGCTGACATCGTACTCGTGCACGGGCTGTGGCTTCCCGGTCCGGAGCTATTCTTTCTCCGACGGAAGTTGCAGGCTGCCGGCTTCCAGACCCATCGGTTCTCCTACCGCTCCGTCGCAGACGACCTGGACGAAAACGCCTCGCGCCTCGCCGCGTTTATCGCGGACCTGCCGAACGAGCCGCTACACCTCGTCGGTCACAGCCTGGGCGGCATCGTGATACTGCGGCTGTTGGAACGTCAGCCGCTAGCCGGTGGCGGTCGCGTCGTGTGTCTCGGCTCGCCGTTGACGGGCACGGTCGCCGGGCAGGCGCTGGCGGGCTACCCGGGCGGCTCGGCGTTGCTGGGCAAGAGCATGGCGTCGTTTTTCACCGACGGCCCCGTCGCACGGTGGTCCGGCACGCAGGAGCTCGGCCTGATCGCCGGCGACTCCCCTTTGGGTCTGGGACAGTTCATCAGCTCGCTGCCCGGGCCGCACGACGGCACGGTGGCCGTGGAAGAAACCCGGCTGGAGGGCGCGACGGACCATATCGTGTTGCCGGTATCGCATCTGTCGATGTTGTGTTCCGGCGTCGTCGCAGGCCAGGTCGTGAACTTCTTGAACGCCGGCCAATTTTCCCGTTGACGGGGGATGGTCACGACAGTTCATGTCGACCTGCGCCTCACACGACAGCGAGTTAGCTAAATGTGTGAGCCAGAGGCTAACGGTCGACATGAAATATCGTACCCACCCCCCTTGCGCCGACGCTGAGTTATTCGCGGTCTCTCGCTTCGGCGTTGAGCTCGAACAATAACTCCAACGCCTGGCGCGGCGAGAGCGCATCGACATCGATCTCGGCCAGCCGCTCACGCAAGCGGTCCGGTGGCGTGGCCGCAGCGAACGCGAGCTGCCCCTGCGGCCCGCTCGCGCCCGACGCGTCCAGCTGTTGTTCGAGGGTGGCGAGATAGTCGCGTGCCTCGTCGACGACATCGCGTGGCACGCCGGCCAGCCGAGCGACGTGCAGCCCATAACTCTGGCTCGCGGGCCCGGGTTTGACGCTGTGAAGAAATATCAACTCGTCGCCGTGCTCGCTGGCATCGAGGTGGACGTTCCCGGTCGCGGGCAACTCGTCGGCCAGGCTCGTGAGCTCGAAATAATGCGTAGCGAAGAGCGTGAAGGCGCGCGGCCCGCGGGCGATGAAACGCGCCGCGGCCCAGGCTAACGAGAGCCCATCGAAAGTGCTCGTGCCGCGACCGACCTCATCCATCAAGACGAGGCTTTGCGCAGAGGCGTTGTTGAGGATGCTCGCGGTCTCGGTCATCTCCACCATGAACGTCGAGCGGCCACCGGCCAGATCGTCGGCTGCGCCGACACGCGTGAAGATACGATCGATGGGCCCGATGCGGGCGTTATCGGCCGGAACGAAGCTGCCGGTGTAGGCGAGGATGACGATCAGCGCCGTCTGGCGCATATAGGTCGACTTACCACCCATATTCGGGCCGGTAATGATCAGCAGCCGGCGGCGATCGTGGAGATCCAGATCGTTGGGAACGAACGCGTCGTCACTGGCCTGCTCGACGCTTAGATGGCGGCCGTTCTGGTACTGGATCTGCGGCGTATCCGTCAGCGTCGGCTGGGACAGATTCAACGCTAGGGCGCGTTCGGCGAGATTCGTCAGCGTATCGATCTCGGCCACGCTCGCTGCCGTGGACTGCAGCGCGGCCAGCGCGTCGTTCAGTGTTTCGATCAGCTCCTCGTAGAGTTGCCGCTCGCGGGCGAGCGATCGGTCGCGGGCGCTAAGAACCTTGTCCTCGAACTCTTTCAGTTCCGGCGTGATGAACCGTTCGGCGCCTTTGAGTGTCTGGCGCCTGATGTACTCCTCCGGCACGGCCTGCGCCTGCGCCTTGCTGATCTCGATGTAGTAGCCGTGCACGCGGTTGTAGCCGACCTTCAGGTTGCTGACGCCGGTGCGCTCGCGTTCGGCCACCTGCAGGTCGTCGAGGAAGCGGTTCGCGTCGGCGCTGAGCGTGCGAAGCTCGTCGAGCTCGGCGTCGAAGCCGGACGCAATCACGCCACCGTCGCGGATAAAGATCGGCGGCGTTTCGACCAACGCCGCTTCCAGCAGCGCCCGCTGGTCCTCGTGGTGGCCACAACGATCGACGAGTGCGGCCAGATGCGGCGAGTCCAGCGCGGCGACCGCGGCCCTGACCGCCGGCAAGTCCGTGAGCGCTCGCCGCAGTTGCGCCAGATCCCTCGGCCGCGCGGAGCGCAGCGCGATCCGGGTCAGGATGCGCTCGAGATCGCCGATCTCCTTGAGCCCGGCCTGGAGCTCGGCGACCAGCCCGGGCTCGCGCAGCGTGGCTACCGCCTGCTGGCGGCTGCGCACGGTCTGCCGGTCACGGATCGGCCGGTTGAGCCAGCGCTTCAGCAGACGGCTACCCATCGGCGTCGCGCAACGGTCCATCAGGCCCGCCAGCGTGTACTCGTCGCGCTGGCCCAGACTCGAGTCGATCTCCAGGTTGCGCCGGGTGGCTGCGTCCATTATCACGGCCTGATCCCGTCGCTCGTGGCTCAGGCCACGAATATGCGGCACGGCGGAGCGCTGGGTGTCCTTGACGTATTGCAGAAGACAACCGGCTGCGGCAATCGCCGCCGGAATGTCCTCGGCATCGAAGCCGGCTAGGTCCTCGGTGCCGAATTGCCGGCACAGCGCGCGTCGACCCGTCTCGGCGTCGAAGTGCCACGGTGCGCGCCGGCTGAGGCCGACCCGAGCCTCGAGCCAGGACGGTACCGTGGCGTCCTCCGCGACGAGCACCTCGGCCGGATTCAGACGCGCGAGCTCGCCCTGCAGGTCGTCGTCGGCGGGCAACTCCATGATGGAGAAGTGGCCGCTTGCGAGGTCCAGCCACGCGAGACCGGTAGCGTCGCGGCCGCTGTGGACGGCCGCAAGATAATTGGCGCGACTCTCATCCAGCAGTGCGTCATCGGTCAGCGTGCCGGGCGTGATGACACGAACGACCTGCCGTTCGACCGGCCCCTTGCTCGTGGCCGGGTCACCGACCTGCTCACAGATGGCGACAGACTCGCCGAGCCTGACGAGGCGGGCGAGATAGTTGTCCACGGCGTGATACGGCACGCCCGCCATCGGAATCGGCTCGCCGGCGGATCGTCCGCGGCTCGTCAGCGCGATGTCGACGAGTTTGGTCACTCGGCGGGCATCGTCATAGAACAGCTCGTAGAAGTCGCCCATGCGGTAGAACAACAGCACGTCCGGGTGCTCGGCCTTCAGGCCGAGGTATTGCTGCATCATCGGGGTGTGGGCTTGAGCCAACGTGAGACGCTACCGATCGAGGGACAGCATATTGTAATCGCGGCCGGGCCTACAGCGAGCATACCGTGGGTGTGATGGTTCATGCCGACGGGAGCCTCCGGCAATCACATTGAACGAAGGCGCTGTGGGTACGGCGCAGGGAGGCATGACTTATCATGTGCGCCGTATGCGAGTAGTTCACCTGGAATCCGGGCGGCACCTTTATGGCGGTGCACAACAGGTTTGCGATCTGATGGCGGGTCTCGCCGGCCAGGGCATCGACAACGTGCTCGTCTGCCCGCGAGACAGTGCGATCGCCCATCGGGTAGGCGGCATGCGTAAGGTCGCAAAGGTGATCGAGATTCCGATGGGCGGCGAGCTGGATTTCTCGCTGCCGGCACGGCTGCGGACGCTGTTGGCGTCGCGCAGGCCGGAGCTGTTACATGTTCATTCACGGCGCGGGGCGGACCGTTTCGGCGGCTGGAACGCGCGCTGGGCCGGCGTGCCCGCGGTCCTGACGCGCAGAGTAGACAGCGCCGAATTCAAGGCGCTTGCGCACCTCAAATACAAGCCGTACGCGGCGATCATCGCGATCTCGCGCGCGATCGAGGCGCAACTAAAGGACAACGTCGGGCTCGCGCCGCACCGCGTGCATTACGTCGCGAGCGGCGTCGACACGGACCGCTACCGGCCGACAGAGGTTCGCGGCCGGCTCGCCGAAGTCTTCGGGCTGTCGGCCGACACCGTCAAGATCGGCGTCGTCGCCCAGCTCATCTCGCGCAAGGGCCACGAGCAACTCTTCAGCGTTCTGCCCGAGCTCATCGCGGCGCACCCCAACGTGGAGGTGCTGTGTTTCGGGCAGGGGCCG
>JAZFPW010000234.1:0-2611 GCA_036444815.1 Gammaproteobacteria bacterium | reverse complement strand
GAAGAAGTGTTACAAGAGCGTGCAACACATTATGGTTTGAGCATTGAAGAATACAAAACCAATAATGTGTTAAAAACTGAAATTACCGCGAAGGATGTTGCAACGCTGGTATGTGCAATGGCCGGTGCGGTGTTTTCGAAAACCACTGGAGCTCAAATTCCGATCGATGGGGGTAATGACCGGGTTATTTAATACCGATCCGGTCGTCGTCAATTGAGGTCGGGTGGATGTATTTCGTGCTGCCGATGGTCCCGGTGTGATGCGGAGGCGGCGTCCACGGCAACCTGCGAGCCGGCGATGACGGCTTCGAGCTGCTCGTCCGGAACCTCGGTCAGATCGGCGGCGGCACTTTTGACTTCCTGGTACTCGACGGCTTGGGATAGCAGTTCGGCTCGGGTCGCACCCTTCTTCTTGCCCATGAAAGGCTTGGCGACCAGATAAAACACATCCTTGATCGGCATGTAGCGGGCAAAGCGGCGCAGCAGCCGCAGGCTCTGGAGCGGATAGCGAAGCAGCTTGTAGGCAATCAGTCGCTGCAACTCTTGGCCCCGAATCTTGTGGATCTGTTCGCCCGAGAGCACGGTTGGGTCGATGGACGAGCACTTGAAGTACTTGAACCAATCCTTCTCCTCGTCGACCAGGCCTCGATGGACATACTCGGTCCACAGCGGTGTGCCGCGATAGACGCAGAGGCGGTTGAAGCCGAAGCTGTCGATCCGTAGCTTCGAGGCGAAGCGGAACGTCTGCCGCATTTCTTCCTCGGTCTCGCCCGGACTGCCGAGCACAAAGAAACCGTGGACGATCTCGATTCCGCCCTTTTTCGCGTTGTTGACGGCGATTTCGATTTGTTCGACCGTCTGGTCCTTCTTGAGCCGGTCCAGGGTTTTCTGGCTGCCACTCTCCAGGCCGAACATCAGCGATCGGCACTGCGACTTCGCCATTAACGGGAAGAGTTTCATGCAGACGGAATCGACCCGCCCCTCACAACCCCACTTGATGGGGTTGCCGCCGTCGATCAGGGCCTGGCACAGCGTCTCGATGCGCTTGGGCTGCAACAGGAAATGATCGTCGACGAAATACACGCCGCCGTACCCGTTCTCCTGGAGATACTCCATCTCGGCAACGACGTGCTCGGGGCTGCGCGCGCGCCATTTCCCGCCTCCGTTGAAGATCGGGATGTCGCAGAAAATACATTCCCACGGACAGCCACGCGAAGTCTGCATGGTCGTGTAGCGGTCCATCGAAAGCACCGCCGGGACGTCGAAGGGCATCGTTTCGACGAAGTCGAGCGGCAGGCTATCGCGGTCGGGGAACGGCCATTGATCGAGGTCTCGCTCCAGCGGACGCTCGAGGTTGTTCTGGATCGTGCCGTCTCCGTCCGCCCAGGTGACGCTCTTGACGTCGGATGGATTCTCAAGATTGTCCAGCAGATCGAGAATGACCTGCTCACCGTCGCCGCGACAGACGTAATCGATCTCGGTGCATTGCTCTTTGACACGGATCGCATTGAGCGTGGCGAACACTCCACCGAAGGCAATCTTGACCTTGGCGTTCGCGGCCCGGATTTGGCGGGCGAGGATCTTCGCGTAGGGATAGCTCGTGCTCGAAAGAAAGCTGAGCCCTACCAGATCCGGTTGCAGTCGTTGGATCTCGTCGACGATGACGTCGTTCGGCGTCTCGGGGTTCGCCTGATCGAACATCATGCATTCGTGGCCCTCGCGCTTGAGCACGGACGAGAGCGACATGATGCCGATCGGAGGAAAGCCGATGATCTGGATGTTACCCCGCTTCGAACGCTCCTCGATGGGGTAAGCGTAGAACTGAGGATCGCGAACGTGAATCAGAATGACGCGCATACGTCGACCTCCGGGTAAGAGATCAGCAAGTGGCGAAACCTCGACCCTAGGGCAAGCGTAGCAGCCGGTCAAGCGAGGGCTTTAAAAGCCGACTGTGCGTTTCAGGGTCTCATATGATGTTTGTGGTCTACCGGCCGCATGTAGGCGTTACTGAGCAGGGCGACGGCCAGCAGCGCCGCCATCAAATACATGGTGGTGTTATAGACGCTGCTGGTGGGATCCACTGTTCCGGCCGGCGCGATATCCATGAGCTTTGCGATGGTCACCGTGCGTTGCTCGACCAGTACGTCCAGTTGTTCCAGCCCGGCACCGAAAGCGGAGCGGAAACGCTCGGGGTCAACCTTAGTGACCAGGTCCTGGATGGCATTAGCGATGGCGCTTTCTCGCAGTGAGGTGATCGCCAGCGGACCCAACACCCCCGCGGTGCTCCACGCGGTCAGCAGCCGGCCGTGGATGCCCCCGACGTATCTCGTGCCGAAAATATCGGCAAGGTAGGCTGGGATCGTGGCAAAGCCACCGCCGTACATTGTGAAAATAATCATCGTGGCTGCATAAAAGTAAACCAGCCACAGTGCGATAGGCGAGACGCTGACCTGCTCGGCCGAATAGGGAATCGACAGATACAGCACGATGCCGAGTGCAAAGAAGATCCAGTAAGTCGTCTTTCGCCCGAGGAAGTCTGAGGTGCTCGCCCAGAAGAATCGCCCGACCATGTTGAAGACGCTGATCATGACCACGTAGGTGGCTGCGAACGC
>JAZFPW010000233.1:0-3625 GCA_036444815.1 Gammaproteobacteria bacterium | reverse complement strand
AAGACGGCTGTGCTCTGCGAGCCATCTGAACTTCTCGGAATCCAAGTAACGCCAGAGCGTGACCGACGTATCGGCTGGCTGGGGGAATGCGGGGTGACGAAATGCGCTATCTGGCATTTTCGTTTACGCTGCCCGCTCCATTGACCACTGCACCCGTTCCGCGACGAACCGAGCAAAAGGCCGTATATTCATTTCAACGCTCGCAGCTTCCAGCGCCGCAAGGTACGCGCCGCGATCTTCAACGCGGATGACCGTCCACGGATAGCCACCGGACGCCAGCATAGCATTCATGAGAAAGCGCGCCATCCGCCCATTCCCGTCCTGATAGGGATGGATATAGCCAAACAGCCAGTGGCCAAGCACCGCGCGGACTGAAGGCTCCGGCTCTTCTTCGAGCAGATCGAACAGAACCGGCATCGCATCGCGGACGGCTTCCCAGCGCGGCGGTACATGCCGCGACTTACGCAGGAAAACAGCATCGTTCCGATAACCGGCGAGTGCCGACGGCGCGATCAAACCGGCGGCAACACAAGGCTGGAACAGCTCCCGGTACCAGTCGCGGTGGGCACACCGGACCAGCGTGCCGGGATTACCACCCGCAATGATCTTCGCGACAGTCTCTGTGACGAGCTGGAAGGCCTGCCAGTAGCCCCTTGCGGCCAGGGCATCGGGGCTGTCACGGTCCGCCCCATGGTTATCCGGGTTCCATGCGCCGGACCGGACCCGTTCAATTAGCTCGGGGGTGACGCGATAGCCTTCGATGGACAGCGAATGGTAAGCGTCGTTTGGATAGATTTCGTCGATGACGCGCAGATAGGCCTCACCGTCTTGCGGCAGATCCGGAAGGGCCGGAAACACCTCGATAACAGCCTCCCGGAACGACTCCCACAGCGCTTGCAGACGCCCCACGATCGGCGCTGCTGTGGCATTCACCGCGCCGAATGTCTGCTGCGGCGTAAACGGGTCCATCTCGCGCACGTCGTAACCGGCAGCTTTCATGGACGAGAGGATTTCATCGGCGAGATCAGTGCGGCCGATGCGGCGAAACGCTCCGCCCAGCCGTCCGGCAATCGCGGAATGGCCGCCATCGAGAAGACGCCTCAGCACGTCGGAAGCATCACGGATACCAGACAGCACGACCTGCGCTTCGACGGGACTGCGGGTGAAAAAGGCTTCAGGAACCCTGATCAGCGCTGCTGCCGGAAAGAACAACCGCAGCCTGTCCCGGTCCATGAGATCTGCCGGCGGCGGCATTTGCCTTTGTTTGAGGTCGTAAAGAGATGTCCCGAACAGCAGGTCGACGGTGTTGTTGGTGCCTTTGGGCGTGTAAATGATTACCTGTTCCGGTATGACCGTGTTCTCGGCATGAAGGAGGAGCGACTGCTCCGGCGAGAGGTGCCACTCGTTACCGAACCGATCATGGCAATAGCGGGCGCAGAACTCCCAGAAGGACGCAAACCAAGGCGTGCTGTCTCCGGGGTCGGCGCTGGGGCCGGATGAGATCAGCCACCCTTTCATGACCTCCCGGACAAAGCCTTGCTGAAGCAGGCGTTCACGGTTAATGCGGGTCAGCTCCCTGGACCGGAAGACCCGTCTGCCGTCCTTTTGGAGCTTTTGAAGCTGGGCCAGCGATGCTGCGAGTTTTTCGCGCGGTGTAGCCATATCACTTGCCCTGTGCGGGTGATCACAAGTTTTTAATGTCGTGTTCCTACAAGGATATACTGTCGTGTTACTGCAAGTCAATAGTGTTGTTAGATTGCAAGTTTATGGGGCCGGGTAGGTACAAGTTTATAATGTCTTAATGTGATAAATTGGAAATAAAATCAATTTATTAATCGTTGTCAAAAAAAGGCGGTTGATCATCTTCTGGGTAAGGTATGCCGTAAATATCGCGGGTCATGCGACGGTGGCCTGGGCCTGAAAGATCGGATCGATGCGGGTGTCCGGGCAGATATGATCCGGGCTCGTCCATATACGAAGACCGGCGCCCTCCCGAATTCCCTCATCAAAGGAAGAGTCAGAGGCGCACGGCCCGTGTCGCCGTAAATGACCATCGTCGTCGTCGATATCAGAACGCAATACGCGACAATGACAGCATCGCAATCGGTCATGCGCCAATAATCATGAAACGGGCTGCCAAGGATAATCCCAAATACCGGAAAGGGAGGTCAGAGCATCCTGTGCCGCGCTGACCTAGCAGCGACTTGTTCGCCGATGCGCAGAGCACAGGCCCCTTACCCGCGGGCGCGGGTGAGGACGAGGACGTTGCCGGCGAGCACCAGCGCGACGCCAAACGCCGCCAGCCAGCCCCAGCGGAAGCCTTCGAGCGCGGTCGAGACGACGAGCGCGACGAGGGGATGGAGGATCATGGCGTAGGCCGCGCGGTCGGCGCCGATGCGCCCCAGCAGCGTGAGGTAGCAGCCGAAGGCGATGACCGAGCCGAACACGGCGAGGTAGACGAGCGAGCCGGTGTAGGCGAACGCCGGGTCGAAGTCGAACGCTCGGCCGGCGGCAAGCGCGGCGAGCACCATGAACAGTGCGCCGTAACCCATGGCGACGGCGTTGGTCTCGACCACCGGCATGCCTGCGCGCTGGTTGCGCGCCGAGACGATGTTGCCGAGCGAGACCGACGTCGTCCCCAGCACGCACAGCACCAGCCCGCCCAGCGTCGCGTGCGCGCCGCCGAGGCCGGCGACCTCGGGCCAGTAGACGAGCGCGATGCCGGCTGCGCCCATGACGCCGCCGAGCAGCACCCGCGGCCTCACGGAGCTACCCAGGAACAGCGCCCCGAAGAGCGCGTTGAGCACCACCATCAGCGAGAACGAGAGCGCCACGAGCCCGGTCGTCACCGAGCCGGTGGCGAGATAGAAGAGTTCGTAGTTGAGGGCGAAGAGAAAGAATCCCAAGAGCGCCGCGAAGCCGTGCTCGCGACGCGAGAAGCGCAGCTTGGGCCGGCGCAGCGCGCACCACGCGAACAGCAGGGCGGAGGCGATTCCGAAACGGTAGGCGAGCGAGACCTCGGGCGCGACGACGCCGAGCTGCAGCTTGATGCCGTACCAGGTGGTGCCCCAGATGAGCACCGTCGCGGCGTAGAGGGCGTAGTTGTTCATCCGCCGCCCCGGCGCGCGCGCTACTCGATGACGATCTGGTGCGCGAAGCTCTCGCCGTCGGAAATCGTGATCTTCTTGAACCCGAGCAGCTTGGCGAGGTCGAAGAAGGTGAAGAACTCGGCGACGCCGAGCTCGATCAGGAACTGGGTCGAGCGCGCCACCGAGGTCAGCATGGCCAACAACGCGCGGGCGCGGAACAGCGTGTCGATATAGCCGTCGCGCAGGCTGACGATGATCATCTTCTGGGCGTCGTCGCCCTTGGCGAAGATGACGAACTGCGGCGGGTAGGGCTGCCTCATCATCTGCTGCGTCATGCCGACGATGAAGCCGAGGCGCACTTCGCGGCCGGTGTCGGGGAGCGTCAGCGTGCGCGCCTTGTAGACCTCGGTCGTCGCCGGTGGCGGATAGTAGTAGCCGGCGTGCCGGTCGCCCGCCGCCAGCGCCGGCAGCGTCGCCGCGCATAATGTCAATACGGCCCCCATAAACGCAAAGTAGCGCGCCGCGCACCTTCGGAC
>JAZFPW010000232.1:0-2387 GCA_036444815.1 Gammaproteobacteria bacterium | reverse complement strand
GCCCGGCAATCGGCTGATCCTCGGTATTGAGCACGCGTGCGCTGGCGTCGATGACCGGGCCGCCATTGGTATCGAGCGCACCGGCGGCGAGAATGATGGCGTAGTATGGGCCCTCGTCCCTGAGCGGATGCATAGTCACGCTGGGTCCGTTGTTGGGTGCCCACTCGGTATCCGTTCGCATCGGTGAAAAAACCAGATGCCACTCACTATCGTAGGCGGCATCGCCCCGGTGAAAGTCCTGATCATCTCCGGAGCGCGCGAATCCATTGAAGCGGCTTATCGTCGCCTTCAAATTATCGGCAAATGACGGTGCCAGCGAGAAACCGCCCGTATGGGACGAGACTTCCTTCAATCGTTGCTCGATTCGCTCAGCCAGGCCCTTCAGTGAATCGCCCGTCATGACGTGCGTTGCCCCGCTCGGTTTGCTCGGCAGCGGATAGGCGCCGGCAAACGCCTCCGCGGTTCGTTGATCGTAGATCATGAACAGCAACTGATTCGGATACTCCGCCTGCGAAGCGTCATAGATGCCGTGCGCCTCGGTCCGATCATTGTAATTGCGATTCTCGTTTACGACTCGAACACCGTACTTGTTGACCAGGAGCATCGAGTCCCCGGGCGGGAAAAAGACCCCGGCCGCCAACTTGGAACTCTGCAGCGCCTCTTCGAGCAGGATTTGAGTACGCCATGCGCCGGACATGTTGCCCAGCCGGGCGCCGGCGGCGCCGGCAATATTGATGAAATCTCCGGTTGCCCAGGGCATGGCACAGGAACCGTACAGATGGTTGCGCTGATAATTCGCGACGAAGTCCGGATTGTGCACATAACCGCCCGTGGCAAAGATCACGGCCTTACGAGCTCGCAGCGAGACCACCTGACCAGCAGAATCGACCTCCAGGCCGACGACTCTTCCAGCTTCGTTCACTATCAGGCGCATAGCACGGTGGCCGAGCAGGATGGGTATGTTTCGCTCTCGCAACGCAGCGCCGAGCTGCGCCATCATCTCCACGCCGCCGCCCATCGTGCCGTCGTCTTTGACGGGTCCAAGCGCACGACCGGTAGGAACCTTGTTTTCAGGCACATGGTCCAGGTAATCGGTCGCGGAGCGATCGAGTGCAAACATGCGCCACTCCGCGACCTTGAGTGCGCCTTTCTCGCGAAGCGTATCGATCGCATCCGAAGCGTTGTCATAGGACGCTTCGAGAAGAGCGTATTCACTCTGGCTCAAGCCTAGGTTCGGGCTGTTGGCCTCGTAGCGTTCGGGGTAGGAGAAACGCGCCATGTACTTGATGCAGTCTTCTTTCTCGTCCGCGATTCCCTTCGCCTTGAGCGTGAAGTTGTTGGGAATCCACAAAACACCGGCAGACTTGGCTGAGGTACCACCCAGGATCGGGGCCTTCTCGATCACGATTACGGCATCCCCATTCTCGTGCGCCACGACAGCCGCCGTTGAGGCTCCCACGCCGCTTCCCACAACCAGGATGTCAGCCTCGCGATCCCACGTGCCCGCCGCTTTGGCTCTGGAAGCACTTAGCGTGATGGTGCCCAGCGATGCGGCTGCCGCACCCGCAAGCAACTGTCTTCGGGTCAAGGCCTTTCTATCGCCCATGAGTCCTTCTCCGATACCTTATCGACGGTGACATTTGCTAGCGCTGCAGCTTGATACCTGCTTCCTCCCGGTCCCAGCAATCATCGGTAATCCCCTCGGCTTTGAGCTTGAACTTTTCCACTCGCTCGCTGGGAGTCTTCGGTAACTCCGAACGGATTGCGATGTAACGTGGTATCGCAAAGTAGGCCATACGAGGCTCACACCAGCGAATCAGCTCTTCTTCCGAAACCTCTTGTCCTTCCTTGAGCACCACGACTGCCTTGACTTCCTCTTCGCCGACGTCTGCAGGTACGCCCACCACACATGATTCCAGAACGGCCGGGTGAGAGCTGACGATAGACTCCACCTCGAAGGACGAGATATTTTCACCGCGACGTCGGATAGCCTGCTTCTTGCGGTCGACGAAAAAGAAATAACGATCGTCATCCATGCGGCCCAGATCGCCCGTATGGATCCAGCCGTTGTCGAACAACTCAAGGGTTGCTTCGGACATGTTGTAATAACCGGTCGTGCCAACGAAGTTCTTGTTCGAGCGAGCGATAAATTCGCCCAGGCTTCCCGGCTGACATTCATTATGGTCATCATCGACGATCCGCACGTCCCAGCCTGTGATGGCTTTGCCGCAAGATCCGGCACGGGGTTCGTCGTAAGGGCTGACCAGGCAGCAATAGCATTCGGTCATGCCGTAGACTTCCAGTAGCTTGGTATTGAACCGTTCCTGAAATGCATGCCACTCGTCTGCCGGGGCCGCTGCACCGACCATCAAGCGGACGGGATTGTC
>JAZFPW010000231.1:0-9026 GCA_036444815.1 Gammaproteobacteria bacterium | reverse complement strand
ACGTCGTTTCTCAAGCCTACGAGGCAATAAGTCGGGCTGTCGCGCTGCACGGCGACGTGACGCCGCGGGAGCGAGCTTACATCGATGCCCTCGCTGTGCGTTATACAGACGATCCGGAGGCGGACCGTACTCCGTTGGATGCGGCGTATGCTGTTGCGATGGCGGCGCTCCATGAGCGTTATCCTGACGATCCCGATGCGGCAACGTTGTATGCCGCGTCGCTAATGAACCTGAGCCCGTGGAACTACTGGCGGGGAGACGGCTCACCAGGAGCCGAAACGCGTACGGTGATGAATGTGCTTGAGGCGGCGATCGCGGAGTATCCGGACCATGCGGGCGCGCGCCACTACTACATTCATACTGTGGAGAAGGAGCGACCGTTGTTGGCCGAGCAGGCGGCGGATGAACTGGCACGACTTGCACCCGGCGCCGGACACCTTGTGCATATGCCGGCGCACATTTATATGCGAATCGGCCGATACGCTGACTCCTACGAAGCCAATCGCATGGCATCGCTCGCGGACGAGGGCTACATCGCGCAATGCCAAGCCCAGGGGATCTACCCGCTACTTTATTACCCGCACAACGTGCATTTTCTAACCTGGTCTGCCATGTATCAGGGTCGGCGCGCCGCGGCCCTGAGCGCCGCGCGGCGCGTGTACGCTGCAATACCGGGAAATCTGGAAGGCGAAGGCATTCGGCCGTACGAGCAGTTTGTCAGCCAGCCACTAATCGTGATGGCGCGCTTCGGCGACTGGGAAGGCGTCGTCACTGAATCCCGTCCACCGGAGACAGCCAAATATTGGACGGGCATCTGGCACTACGCGCGAGGCCTCGCGAGAGCGAATATGGGCGACCGGCGCAGCGCTGAGAACGAACTCGACGCGCTACGTAACCTTGCCGACGAGCCGGGCATGGACGACTACATCACTGGCAGGAGTGACGCGCAGAGCTTATTAAACATAGCGGTTGAGATCCTCGCCGGAGAGATCGCGGCGAACAGCAATAGCAATCAGGCGGCTATTTCACACCTGGAACGTGCCGTTCGAATGCAAGACGGGCTCATATACAGCGAGCCCCCGGAGTGGTACTTCCCATCCCGGCACTATCTCGGCGCGGCACTACTGGAAGCCGGGTACGCGGCGGAGGCGGAAGTGGTCTACTGGGCGGATCTGCGCGAGCATCCGGAGAACGGGTACTCGCTCTTCGGCCTGACCGCGGCGTTGACAGCGCAAGGCCAGGACGCTCTCGCGGCAGACGCACAGTCGCGATTCGAGGCCGCGTGGGCTGAAGCCGACGTCGAGTTAACGAGCTCGCGATTCTAGGCGACGCATCGCCAGCAACTGGGCGACTCTAGCCCAGAAGAGGGGAACACCGAAAAAAACCCTAATGCACGAAAGCGGTCATTCACTCCGACCGCTTTCTCGCCTCCGCGCAGTAGCCGCGTGAATGGCCTCGAGAATCGTCGCGTCTAGATAGCGGCCTATCTCGAGTGCTGCGTGCTCTTCAACAATCCACCGACTACCTAGATGAATTCCGAGTAGGTATACCTCGTCCTCAACAATGGTCAGGATCGGCGAGCCCGAATGACCGGACCAGGCTCGGCACGTATGCCCGAAGAGTTCCGCCGTCAGGTCCATGCCCAATGATCCGGGCGGTGTCAGGCTGCACGCTCGCTCGCTACCGAGAGAACGCAGCGGCAATCTCACAGGCATTTCATCTCCCGTCATCCGTTGACGGGCGGCATGGTCAATCGCCAGCGAGCGAAGTCGTTTCACGGCACCGCTAAGGCGCCGCTCCGTGAGCAGGACGGCCCAGTCATCTACCGAACCGCGGCCCCGAGAGTCCGGGCGCCAGACGCTCTCGATTCGGTAACGCCCGTTGTCCGCCCCCACCACGCGACAGCTTCGCCTCAGCGCGTCTACATCGGTTGGCAACCCGTGCGCGGCGGTCAGGATGACCTCATAGGAAATATCGACGATCCCGGTGTCGATAATCGCCCCACGGAGTTGATGCGTGTGAGCGCCGCCGTCCGGTACACACTCGATGCGCGTCAGCCCGGCTGTTGCGCCGGTACTATCCGGCAGCACAACCGTAGCAGCGTTCGCAGACGCTGTCGCGAGTAAGCTCAGCAGCGATGTGACGCAGAGAATCGTGAATCTGAAGTCCATACCGGCCTGACTATAACGCAGGTGTCGCGACGAACGATGCTCCTGGGACGGAGACTTCCGCTACTCGGCGACCATCATCTCTTCGTTTAAGATTTCACCATCCACGCTGTAGTGCCGCACCAGCAACGTAGGTATCCCGTCGCGGCGCTCGGCCGTGACCGCCACGAAGCCACCAATCACGTTCAGATAGCGATGCTCCGGCCGCACATCGTCGTTGCGCCAACCGCGCGCGTGAGCGTCGCTAGCCGGGCCAGTGGCGAATTCGAGTAAGCCGGTCTCGGCATCCTCTATGACATATTGGTAATGGCGATCGCCACAGATCACGATCATGTTGTCCTGCGCTGCAAGAAATGACCGGATCTCCTCGCCCTCGTGATAGAACCCTTCCAGGTTCGTGTGGTTGTCGATTTCGCCTTCGTTGTAGGGGCCTAACGTCGGCGTTGGGCTGATCAAGATGCGGAAAGTTGCATCGGAGGCCGCGACGGTGTCCATAAACCAGGCTTTCTGCTCGGCACCCCAGATCGTCTTCTCCGGACCATCAGGATCGGTATTCGCGCTGCGATAATCCCGGTTCTCCACCAACCAGATCTGCAGGTCTTGGCCCCAACGAAACGTTCGATAGGTCCGCGCACCCATCGGCATCTGCTCCAGGAACACTGCTTGTCCCTGAGCGAAGGTGAACTCGCCCATGAACTGACTTTCCATGCTCGGCCAACTGTCGTTGGACAACGTGTCATGGTCGTCCTTCATGAAATAGCTCGGCACCAGGCGATGAAACTCGAAGTTAGTGGGCAAGCTGAACATTCGTGCCCACCCCCAGCGCGCGAGTTCCAGGTTCTTCGCCCATTGGTCGTAGTACAAAATATCGCCGGTATGCACGAAGAAGCTGGGCTCCAGTTGCAGGATCGCGGGATAGATCTTGTAGCCTCCGCCCGGCGCATCCTGGTCTGGATACGCTTGCCCCGTGGTCGCGGCGAATACGACGCGCGCGGGCTCGTCAGGCGGTGGCGCCGTACGGAAGCGTCCGCCGAGGGACGAACCGATCGTGGCGCTGCCGAGTTGACGAGCCTCAACCTGGAGCTCGTAGTCGGTCGACGCTTCGAGGTCCGACAACGTGAACTGCCGCGTGAAATCCCGGTCGGGGCTCACCGCAGCCCATGGGGTTGACCGCCAGCCACTCTGGCCGCTCGCCCGATAGAGAACCCGCGCTTCCCCGGGCGAGCCCGGTACCGCGCCTTCGATGTTGTCGATGGACGCGCCTTCCGGATACTCGACCACCGGCACCCAGTCCGCAGGCGTCGCCGGCCATCTGGGGTCTTGGACTAACTCCCCCGAATCGGGGTGGATATAGAGCGTGTCCGGTATCGGGGCCCCGGGACCGACGCGTTGCGCCGCTCGGGTCAACCGCGTCCAGATGATCGCCCCGCTATCACCGACCTCGCCGATCTTCAATCCGGTCGCCTGGTACGGCCCGGCCGTCGGCGCTCCGCCACAGCCCCCGAACGATACGAGGGCCGCAAGCCAGAGTGCTTTCCAAGCGTGCCGACTTCTAATCAACTTGACCGACTGATTATTCGCGGCGACACAGGAACTGGAAATGACGCCGCCGGGCCCACAATATGCTACTCGCTGTCGCGTAGATTCGAAATTTTCTCCCGCAATGATAAATACTCCGAGCGTTCCTTGGTAGACAGTTCCCCCATCAGAAGATTCTCGTGCTCGAACGGATCTTCCTGAAGGTCGTAGAACTCTTCCGCGCCGTCGAACCGTAGTAACTTGTAGCGCTCGTTGCGCATCGCATAATCCGCCGTCTTCACGCCGGCGAAAGAGCCGAAGAATTCATCAGCATAGACCCAATCGCGTGGGGATGGGCCGTCCGGATTCGAAAGCACGGAGAGGAAACTGACCGAGTCGTGGATCACGTCATCCGGTACGGTCTGATCCGGATCGATGCCGGCCATCTCCATGATCGTAAGAAACAAATCAGAAGAGTTCACCAAAGCGTCGGGTACAGCGCCGCGTTCTACGCCGGGACCCGTAATGATCAGCGGCACATTGACGCCACCCTCGTAAATCGTCCCCTTGGCCCGTTCGGCCTGGAACGGCGCCCTGACGCTACCGCTGCCGGTCCCATTGTCGCCGAGAAAAATCACATAGGTGTTCTCGCGGATCTCGGGATCCAGCGATGCCAGCAACCGACCGATCTGCGTGTCCATGGCTTCCATCATCGCGTCGAAATATTCGTCCCCAGCCTCGGCCGAAATGGACTTCGGGTCCAGATCCGAGTGATCGCCCTGCCAGTTATCCGCCGGGGGCAGATGCAACGGCGTGTGCGGCAAATTGAAGGCGAACCAAAGGAACCAGGGCCGGTCGCCCCGATCCTGGATCCACGCGATCGCGTCGTCGGTCTTGTCGGCCGGCGTATAACCGACCTTGCCCGTGACTTCCCCATTGACCACTTTGTTCCAGGCGAAATACGACTCGGTAGTGCCGGTGATCAAACCCGAATAGTGATCGAAGCCGACCCGGTTCGGATTGTCGAGCCAGCCGTTACGAGTATCGGCGAGATGCCACTTGCCGATGGCGGCCGTGGAGTAGCCGAGCGCTTCATTGGCTCTGAACGCCTGGGGCAGCGTGTACTCTTCAGCGGCCAGGCCGTAGCGTGGCAGGGCCTCTAGGTCGTCGCCGCCCATGCCACCCATACCACCCATGCCACCCATACCGCCCATACCGCCCATACCGCCGCCCATCGCCGAGGCCCCAGGTGAGGCCCACTCAGGTAGTTCGGGGATGCCCGGCAAGGATCCTCCGGTTCCTCCGCCACCCGCGGGTCTCCCGATGCCGGTCCGGAAACCGTAGCGGCCAGTGATGATCGTCGCTCGAGTCGGCGAGCAGACCGGCTGCGCCCAGAAGTTCGTAAAGCGCACGCCTTCCCGGGCTAACTCGTCCAGGGCGGCCGTAGTGGGCGGATGTTCTCCGAGGCCGTAAGACGCGAGCGTCTCGACGCCCATGTCATCGCCGAAGATCAACAAGATGTTCGGTGCGGCTTGTGCCGTCCCGGTGAAGCTCGCCGCGATGCCTAGTATCGCGGCGAGCAAGCCGACGTTCCTCGTCATCTGAAGCGACTTCAATCAGTCAGCCACGAAGCAATAGAATAGCCCGTCACCGCCGGTGCCGATCAGATCGGCCTGACTGCAGCCCCTGCTGCTATGCACGGAATTCCACGACGCACTGGGCCCGCCCAGGCGGTCGTGATGGCCGACCATGGCCCGCCCATCGCTGTTACTCGTCCAGTTGTTGCAGGTCGTAACGGCCCCGTTTCCCGGCACCAAACGACCCGAAGAATCGGAACCGGTCAGGATATCGTGCCGGTTGGGTTGATCGCCGGCGCGGTTGACTACGTCACCGTTTTCGTCCACCGAAGTCGGCTTGCGCATATTGTTGCGATCCTCGTGCAGACCGTCGACGTCCCAGGCGACATAGGCGCCGTTCGCGTTGTACCACGGGCCGTTGCCGATACGATCGCGGGCGTTGACCAGCGGCATGCCGCCACCCGGAGCCTGACTGAGATAAGCGCGCCAGGTCGCGTCGCCACGGCCGGCGGCTGATGCGAGTGCCTGGCAATGCGCGTCTGCGCCGGCTAGGCCTCCCAGATTGCCGCCATCACCCGATCCGACACTGGTCACGAAGAAGCTCATCGGCTGCTGATCCTGCGACAGGCCCGGAAGCGTTAACGCCACGAGCGCGATCGGGACAAAAATATATCTAGACTTATTCATGTTGGTTATCCTCGTTTATCCTTGATTGTTGTTGAGAGACTCGGGTCTATCTTCCCGAGCGCAGGCGTCGTTACTCCGGCTGAGACACGATCCGGATATACGGCTTGGGAGACTTCCAGCCGTCCGGAAACTTCTCTTTCGCCGCCTCATCGGACACGGCTGGCACGATGATGACGTCCTCGCCCTGCTTCCAATTGACCGGCGTGGCAACTTTGTGCCTGGCCGTCAGCTGGCATGAGTCCAGGAGCCGCAGCACCTCGTCGAAATTGCGCCCCGTGCTCATCGGATAGGTCAGGCTGGCCTTAACCGCCTTATCCGGCCCGATGACGAAGACCGATCGCACGGTCTGGTTGTCTGCCGCGGTGCGGTCCTTAGCGTCTCCGCTGGCGTTCGGATGCAGCATATCGTAGAGCTTCGGAATCTCCAGATCGCTGCCGTCTATGATAGGAAAGTTAACGGCATGCCCCTGAGTCTCCTCGATGTCTTTGGCCCACGCGTTGTGGTCCTCGACCGAGTCTACCGAAAGACCGATCACCTTCGTGTTGCGCCGAGAAAACTCCGGTTTCAGGCCCGCCATGTAGCCGAGTTCCGTGGTGCACACGGGGGTGAAGTCCTTCGGATGGGAGAAGAGAATGGCCCATCCGTCGCCGATCCACTCGTGGAAGTTGATGGGTCCTTCCGTCGTTTGCGCTGAAAAATCAGGCGCTTGGTCGCCAATGTGTAGTGCCATGGTTTAGCTCCAGATTATTCTTTTTCAGGAGGAAGCCGTAGTTTACCAACTTGAACTGGATATGTGTGTGTCGCCGGCGCTGAGACGCCGCTCACCCCCCTGGTAGCCTCGAAAGGCGAGTTGTGCTGCCGTCGGGCCGGAGCTGATAGCGAATCCGGTTGCCTTCCTCGTCGAGGAACGACAGGGATTGCTGAAATAACCCCTGTGGAATCGCGTCGGCAGGCACGGTCGCCTCCAGGATATAGAGGCGGCTGCCGTGTAGATAGATCCCGGCGTAAGTACGGGATTGATCAGGGCTCGTAATATGCAACTGGTGGCCTTCAACCAGGTCGATGTGATGCCACGCGTCGTAGGTCACTTCGCCACCTCGCAGCCGGAAGTTTCGGGCTGCATACGCAACCGATGCGCGCTGGTCATACAACCACAACCCCGCCGCGCTGGCCTCGTCGGTCTTGTCGGGCAACTCGAGATAGACCCGCTGGGCGTCCGTGAAGTCGACGACCGTGACGGAATAAAAATTCGCCCCACTCTGGACCGTATACACGTGCGAAGGGAAAGTGGCGCCATATTCCGAGGCGTAAGGAATCTCTCGCACCTCGGGCTCAGCCGGAAAGTTGACACTGAAGAACAGTGACCGATCGGTATACGTCGCCCAATCCTCCGCGAAGACCGGCCCCGATGAGAGCACGATCAACGCAGTCGGAAGTACCGTGATAGCGCGCATGTGTTGTCCCTATTTATTCGAGTCAGTACGACGAGTCAGTCTGGTGTTCGTTAGTCCCACTCTTTCTCTTCTCCGTCCTCCGGCGTCACATACCCGAGCAGACATCCCTTGGAACGGTCCCTGAGCTGATGACACCGTACAGCGATGCTGTCGCCGGCTTCAACGTCGTCGCGACTCCAGCCCCGCCTCAAGATCGCGGCGATACCGCCGCCCTCCAATGCCCATAACGTCGCCTGGCCGTTCGCGTCCGCGACTTCGAGGTAGATCCACGTGTGCGGATTGATCCAGTGAACTTCCCGCACGGTACCCTGCAAGTACGTGTACTCCTCCAGCTGGTAATTGCCGTGAGAGTGGTGAGCTCCTATGGGCGAGCCCCAGACGACCGCGACGATGGCCATCACCGTCACGGATCTTCCAATAGACATCTTGGTTCTCCCGCTCGTTGCTCGGGTTATGGCGTACAAAGTCGGCAGCATCAATCTAGTCCCATTCGGTTTCGACTCCAGCCGGCGTCGTCAGGAAACCGAGCAGACAACCGTTGGCGCCGTCTTTTAATTGATGACACCTGACGGAGACCTTGTCGCCTGGCGCGATGGTATCACTCGCCACCCCGGCCCGCTCGAGCGCGCGGATGCTGCCGCTCTCCAGGGCCCAGATCGTCGACTCACCGTCATCGCCTGCGACCGACAAGTAGACCCAAGAATGTGGATTTATAAAGATAAACTCGGTTACCGTGCCCTCGAGATGGGTGTACTCCGTCATCTGATAATTACCGTGCGAGTGGTGCGCCCAAGCGGGCGACAACATGCCGGCCGCGGCGACGATCGCAAGTAAGAAAATTCTGGACTGCACCGCTTCCCTCCCTCAGCGGCTGCGCACCAGGTGCCAGTTCTCGTCATAGTCGTAACGAATTCCGTTGCCCTCGTCGTCGATGAATCCGAGTGATTGCTGGAAGTGCCCCTGCGGGGGCGCACTCGGCGGCACGGTCGCGTCCGTAATATACAGGCGCCGTCCATGCAGATAGATCCCAACGTAGCTTCGGGATTGGTCGGCGTTGGTGATCTGCAGTTGGTGTCCCGGCACTCGATCGATGTGACCCCAGGCGTCGTAAGTGACGTCGCCACCTCTCGTGCGGTAGTTATGCGCCGCATAAGCGATCGACGCCATGACATCGATGATCCAGTATTGGTAATTGAGCGGGGAGTCCGCTTCTGTCGTGTTGGTTCGCTCTAAGTGAATTCTCTCAGAGTCGCGGTAATCGATCACAGTGACGGAGTAGACGTTGTCGCCACTTCGCGCTGTATACACTCGTCCGGGAAAGACGGCGCCATATTCGGACGGATACGTGATCTCTTCGATCTCCGGCACGGCCGGAAAGTTAACGGCGAATCGATCGATTTCACTCGCATATCCGAACCAGCCTTGCGCGGGTGCAGGTCCCGATAGGCCGACGATGACTAGTGCTGGCATAAGCCGAAGCAGGCACACGAGTAAATCTCCGAAGCTCCCCACGTTGACTTCATTCTGCCAGAAACAAGGCCTATCGTCCCGCGAGAACGGCCGGGCTGATTAAAGTTTGTTTAACTCGACCGGGAAATAACCGTAGCGCCTTCGGGCAGAGA
>JAZFPW010000230.1:0-2062 GCA_036444815.1 Gammaproteobacteria bacterium | reverse complement strand
CGGTCAGAACCTCCTGCATACAGCCGGCGACCGACACCAGATCGGGCCGCAACTGGACCTCCTCCTCGGCCTCTCGGAGGGCCGCCGCCACCGGGCCATCGTCCGCCGCCTCGATACGTCCACCCGGGAAACTGACCTGCCCGGGATGATCCGTTAGGTGCGCCGCACGCTCCGTCAGGATCACGTGCAGGCCATCCGGCCTTTCGACCAACCCCAATAACACGGCGGCCGAAATCGGTGAGTCGTTGAGGAAGTCCAGCAGGTCCTGGGAGACCGGCCCGTCGGCTTGGGCCAACAGGCGCGATAGCGGATCGGCCTGGTTCGGGGCACGCGCGAGCTGTTTCTCGATCAGGGCGCGCAATGGCCGGTCAGCCCTTGATTCCGCCTCGCGTCAGGTCCATCGGGTCGAGCAAGGACTTGAGCTCTTTATCGCTGAGGTCCGTTTCCTCCGCCGCGACCTCCCGAATCGGCCGGCCATCCCGGTAAGCCTTCTTAGCCACCGCGGAGCCCTTCTCGTAACCGATCACGGGGTTGAGCGCCGTGACCAGGATCGGGTTGCGCTCCAGCGCTTCCTTCAGGCGTTCTTCGTTGACGGTAAATCCCTCGATAGCCGCATCGGCCAGTACGCCGGCGGCGTTACCGAGGAGTTCGATGCTCTGCAGCAGGTTGTAGGCGACGACCGGCAACATGACACTGAGCTGGAAGTTGCCGGATTGTCCGGCGACGGTGATCGTGGCGTCGTTGCCGATGACCTGGGCCGCCACCATCGTGACCGACTCCGGTATCACCGGATTGACCTTCCCCGGCATGATGCTGCTGCCGGGCTGGAGCGCGGGTAGAGCGATCTCCGCGAGCCCAGCCAAAGGCCCGCTATTCATCCAGCGCAGGTCGTTGGCGATCTTCATTAAGCTCACCGCCGTGGTTTTTAGCTGGCCGGACAGCTCGACGGCCGTATCCTGGCAGCTCAGTGCCTCGAAATAACTATCGGCGGGGCGAAAGGCGATACCGGTTTTCGTCGCGAGCTCGGCCGCGACGCGAACCCCGAATTCCGGGTGCGCGTTGATCCCGGTACCGACGGCCGTGCCGCCCTGCGCCAGCGCGCTCAATCGAGGCAGGACGCCGGCGACGCGCTGATAGTCGGCACGAATCTGCGTCGCCCAACCGGACAGTTCCTGGTCGAGACGCACGGGCATCGCATCCATCAGATGCGTACGCCCGGTCTTGACCATCTCGGCTAATTGCCCGCCCTTAACGTCGATGGTATCGGCCAGGTGCTGCAGGGCGGGCAACAGATGTTCGGTCACCCCCAACGCGGCGCTGACGTGGATCGCCGTGGGAATGACGTCGTTACTGCTCTGACACATATTGACGTGGTCGTTCGGGTGGATCGACTGCCCCGAAGCCTGGCTCGCAAGTTGGGCGATCACCTCGTTGGCATTCATGTTGGAGCTCGTCCCGGATCCGGTCTGAAACACGTCCACCGGGAACGCCGCGTCGTGCTGACCATCGGCGACTTCCCCCGCAGCCGTTACGATGGCAGCAGCGACCTCGGCCGGGAGCAATTCCAACGTCGAATTCGTGGCTGCGGCAGCCCCCTTGATGAGCCCCAGCGCACGGATGAACTGCCGCGGCATCGGGATCCCGCTGATCGGGAAATTATTGACGGCACGCTGCGTCTGAGCGCCCCAGAGCGCATCCTCACGCACCTCCAGCTCACCCATGCTGTCGCGCTCGACTCGATAACCGGCTGTCATTGTCACTCCTCAAGGGTCTTTACACCTGGCGGAATCGGCTTCGGGTCCTCGAAGTCGGAGGAACTCAAGGATCGGTGTATGATGCGCACTCCGCAACTGCTTGTATAGGGATGCCGAGCAATCCTGTGGACCCCGCAACTCTCACCGCTCTGTCACCGCTGGATGGGCGCTATGCCGCCAAGGCGGCGCCGTTGCGAGAGTATCTGTCCGAATATGCGCTGATCCGACACCGCACGCTGATCGAGATTCGCTGGCTGCAGCATCTCGCGAACGACCCTGGCCTGCCGGAACTCGGCACGCTCGACCGG